>CAJUOS010000054.1 GCA_910588075.1 uncultured Erysipelotrichaceae bacterium
CGGATTCGAACCACCGAACCAAAAGGAACTGAGTTACAGTCAGCCGCGTTTAGCCACTTCGCTACCTCCCCAACAATGGTGCCGGCTAAAGGACTTGAACCCTCAACCTACTGATTACAAGTCAGTTGCTCTACCAATTGAGCTAAGCCGGCATATTTGTTTTTAATGGTGGAGGTTAACGGGCTCGAACCGCTGACCCTCTGCTTGTAAGGCAGATGCTCTCCCAACTGAGCTAAACCTCCATCAATGTTGAACGCTTTTATATATTAACATAGTATGGTTTTTCAAGTCAAGAAAAAAAGAAAAAAAATTCCTTTTAACAAAAAGAATACGTCTATGAGTTTGAATGTATATTTGTTTGAAGAAAAAAATAAGTATGCATTTGTAATATAGATGTACAAATTATTTGCTTTGTGCTATAATGATCTTGCGGAAGTTTTCGAGGAATAAATAAATAATGTGTAAGATCATTGTTTGTTTATTCCTCTTTATTTTAAAAAAATAAAAGGAGGGATATAAGAGTCTAAAATATTGAAATTATAAATAAAATGGAATAGAAAGGTGTATAATTATGAAAGTGAAAAAATGGATTATTTATCATTTATGTTTGTTTTTAATGTTGTCTTTATTTGTATGTGATGTGCAAGCTTCTTCATATAAAGTTTTTTGGTATAATGTCAAACCAACAACAATGGGAGAATTCAATTTTTCAAGTGTTGGAAGTAGTGGGAAAGTATCAGCACAATTATATAAAGTAGGATGGTTTGGTATAAAGAGCAAAGTGTCTTTATCACGATTTTATAGAAATAAGAATAATTTTAAATTAGAAGCAAGTTTGCTAAAAAATACAAAATATTCTTTAAAGGTATCTTATATTGGGAAAAAACCAAAAATATCATATGGAAGAAATCAAGATTATTATAATCAGAAAAATAAGAAGTGTTCTTATAGTATTTCATGGCAACCAAATAGTGGAACATATCAGCCTTTTACAAAACAAGGAATTGAAACAAGACAGATTTTGTATTTGACCAAAGAGGATGCTGCCGTTTATTGTACTAAATTAAGTGAAAGTAAATATTTAAAATATCTTGACACAAAAGTGAAATTAACATATATAATAACGAAGTGGGGAATAAGTCCTACAAGTGGATTAGGAAAGGTTCTTTTAAATCTAGGTAAAAACAAATTTGTGGTGATTGCAAAGGAAATTTTATCAACTTATGGTGGTTGGAAATTAATACCTAAATTGTCATCCCATGCAATGAAAATGGTAAAAAAGGCTTCTCATGATTTTAAGAATGGAGTTAAGATTATTGTAACATATACTGATCGAGGAGGACTTACCAATACTTATGAACCATGGAATGAAAAATTTTCTTCTGTTAAAGGAAAAGAGTATTGTAGAGGAAAGTTTATGAAAAGTAAGAAAGTAAAAGGGTGGTATTAAATGTCAAAAGAAATAAAAGAGATGATTGAGTTATTTTTAATAAATATAGGAATGGTTTTTCTGATGTTTTTTCCTGAAAGAAGTTCTATTTTTCCAACAATATGTTTTGGAGTGGCTATGCTGATTTTTGATGTTTTATTTGTATTATCTGCTTTTAAATACAAATGTAATATTTTTGATTATAAAGAACATAAAGTGTTAGCTATTATTTGTTACTTAGCTATACTATTCATTTTTGTTGCTTTTGGTTATTTATTATTGGAACCATGGTTTTTTTAATGAAGTATATTTTATAAAGAAGTAAATAAAAAGAAGATTTCTTATGTGATTGTTATCAATCATTTCAATCTTCTTTTTATTTTATATGAATTTGGAAATTATGCTCCAGGTTTTCCTAATAATTTAAACATATTTTTCTTATATACTTCTACACCAGGTTGGTTAAATGGATTGACATCTAATAAATAAACTGACATAGCACAAGCGATTTCGAAGAAATAAACCATATATCCAAATGAGTAAGCACTCAATTCATTAATAGTAATTTGGATATTTGGAACTCCACCTGTATTAACATGAGCATCAATAGTTCCCTCACATGCTTTTTTATTAACATAATCGACAGTTTTTCCAGCTAAGTAATTGAGATTATCTAAATTATCTTTATCACTAGGGATTTCTAAATCAGAAATAGGCTTTTCTACTTTGAAAACTGTTTCATATAAAACTTTTGTTCCTTCTTGGATAAATTGTCCTAAAGAATGTAAATCTGTTGAAAATGTAGCACTTGTAGGTAAAATTCCTTTGTTTTCTTTTCCTTCAGATTCCCCAAATAATTGTTTCCACCATTCTGCTACCATTGATAGTTGTAATTCATAAGTGACAAACATTTCAGCTGGGAAACCTTGTTTAGATAACATTTGTCTTGCTACTGCATATTGATAGGCTTCATTTGTATTTAAATCAGGATTATTATATTTTGCTCTTGCATCAGCTGCACCATTTAACATTTCATCAATATTAATACCAGCCATTGCAATAGGGAATAGCCCAACAGCTGTTAAAACAGAATAACGTCCACCTACATCATCAGGAACCACGAATGTTGTATAACCTTCATTTGTTGCTAATGTTTTTAAAGCACCTTTTTCTTTATCAGTTGTAGCAATAATTCGTTTTCTAGCAACTTCTTTTCCTTTTGTTGTTTCTAATAAATCTTTAAAAATTCTAAAAGCAATTGATGTTTCTGTTGTTGTACCAGATTTTGAAATAACATTAATTGCAAACTCTTTATTTTTTACATATTCTTTAACTTGAGATAAGTAATGAGAAGAGAATGTATTACCAACATAAATGATTTCTACATCATTAGTAGGGAATAAACCATTAATTGCTTCAATAGCAGCTCTTGCTCCTAAATAAGAACCCCCAATTCCACATACTAATAAAACATCAATTTCATTTTTTAATTCTGATACTTTTTCTTTGATTGCTTTAACTTCTTCTTTGTCATAAGTAATTGGTAAATCAACCCATCCTAAGAAATCGTTACCTTTACCAGTTTTGTTATGAATCATATCATGAACTGAAGTAACTTGTTCACTATATGTATCCATGCTTTCAGCTAATTTTGCTTGAGATAAATCAACTTTAATCATAAATCTTCCTCCTCTATAATGCCTGTGGCTATCCATTCAGGCAATTTTTCTTTTAATGGACTAAATCCTAGTGGTGTTTCTTGAATTTTTTCTCTCTGACTTTTATATGTTCTTTTGTATTTTCTTTTATTGAGAGGATAAATTGCTTTTAAAGAAAGCTTTGCTTGATGGGTTTTATCATCAATATCAATAACTTTAACACGTATAATTTCACCTACATGAACAAAATTTTCAACATTTCTTACAAATTTATCAGAAATCTCAGAAATGTGAATAAGTCCAGATGTATGATCAGGGAGTAATGCAAAAGCACCATAAGGTTGAATTCCAGTAATGGTTACATCAATAATTTGACCAATTTTCACTCGATGTTCCATTAACAGCCCTCCAATCAAGTCAATTATAACATAAAGAGATAGTTGAGAAAAGTCAAAAAAAGATTGTTACTTTTATATTTTGCAAAATATGGTATAATAATTAATATATAGGAGGAGATTATATGAATCAAGAAGAAGAAATAAAAAAAGTTATTCATAAATTAAGACCATATTTACAAAGAGATGGTGGAGATATAGAGTTTGTAAAGTTTGAGGATGGTATTGTATATGTCCAAATGCATGGGGCTTGTGCAGGGTGTGCTATGCTTGATGCGACTTTGAAGGATGGTGTGGAACAAATTCTTATTGAAGAGGTGCCAGGAGTTTTAGAGGTGCAAGCTATATAATGAAAACATTTATGAATGAATTTAAAGAATTTGCTATGAAAGGCAATGTAGTTGATATGGCAGTGGGTGTTATTATTGGAGGTGCTTTTGGTAAAATTGTTACTTCTTTAGTTAATGATGTCATTATGCCTTTGATTACACTTATGACAGGAGCAGCTGATTTTACAAAGTTATCAATTGTTTTGAGGGAACCTGTTGTTGAGAATGGGAAAACTATGAGTGAAGGAATCTCTTTGATGTATGGAAATTTTATTCAAAGTGCAATTGATTTTTTTATTATAGCTTTGGTAATTTTTATTATGTTAAAATTTATTATGAAATTATCTTCTTTACGTAAAAAAGAAGAGGAAGAGGTTGTGAAAGAGGTTAAAGGTCCTTCAACTGAAGAACTTTTGATAGAAATTCGTGATTTATTAAAAGAAAAATAAAAATGATAAAAATTTGAGAAAATTTTTAATAAATATGTGTTAAAATAAGTATATATGATAATATATCTTGCATTATCAAAGATGATATCATATAATGAATGTGTCTTGAATTGTAGAATAATGTCTTAAAATATGGTTAAACTAATATTGGTGATACTATGGAGGCAAGAAAAAAAGAGCAATTTAAGATTGCGACAATACTTTATGATATAGGATTGGATTTAGAACTTATTGAGACAATGACATCCTTAAGTCATGAAGAATTAAAAAAATTATATCAATAATAAAGCTCTTATTCAGAACCACGAGATGAGGATCGATGAAGTGGTGGCAACCCTTTTTTAAAGAAGGTGCCTTACCTAGCAAGTTAACTTGAACAATAAGGGGAAACAAGGCTTTCCTCTTGAAAGCTTTTTTTATTGGTGAAATGGGAGGAAAGAAAATGGAGAAAGTATTATTTACATCAGAGTCTGTATCAGAAGGACATCCTGATAAGGTTTGCGATCAAATTAGTGATGCAATTTTGGATGCTTGTTTACAACAAGATCCATATTCTAGAGTTGCTTGTGAATGTTTTACAACAACTGATTTATTAGTTATTGGTGGTGAAATTACAACACAAGCAAAAGTTGATTATGAGAAAATAGCAAGAAATGTTTTAAGAGAGATTGGTTATACGAGTGATGATTTAGGTATTGATGCTGATCATTGTCGTATTGAAGTGGTTCTTGATACTCAATCTGCTGATATTGCTTTAGGGACAAATAAAGATGTTGGAGGAGCAGGAGATCAAGGAATTATGTTTGGATATGCTTGTGATGAAACAGAAGGATATATGCCATTACCAGTTTCTATTGCTCATCATCTTGTGCGTTATGCAACAGAGAAAAGACATCTTGGAGAATTTAAATGGGCAAGACCAGATATGAAATCACAAGTTACTATTGATTATACAGATAATGAACACCCACATATTGATACCATTTTGATGTCTGTTCAACATGATCCTGATTTTGATGAAAAAGAATTCAAGGATTATATTCAAAATGTAGTTATGCAAGATGTTGTTAAGAAATATCATATGAACACCGATTACAAAGTTTTTATTAACCCAACTGGAAGATTTGTTATAGGGGGACCTCATGGAGATACTGGATTAACTGGTAGAAAAATTATTGTAGATACATATGGAGGTTCAGCTAGACATGGTGGAGGTGCTTTTTCAGGAAAAGATCCTTCTAAAGTTGATAGAAGTGCAGCTTACATGGCAAGATATATTGCTAAAAATATTATCGCTGCTGGTTTATGCCAACGTATTGAAATTCAATTATCTTATGCTATTGGGGTTAAAGAACCTACAAGTATTTTTATTGAAACTCATGGTACAGAGAATGTATCTAAAGATAGAATTTTAAAAGCTATTCAGACTGAATTTGATTTAACACCACAAGGAATTATTGAATCATTACAATTATTACGACCACTTTATTCTCAAACTGCTGTTTATGGACATTTTGGACGTGGTGATTTAAATTTACCTTGGGAAAAATTAGATAAAGTTGAAGTGTTAAAAAAATATTTATAAGCTCTTATCAGAGCTTTTTTAATTTTTGTATTGAAAGAGGTGTAATTTAGATTGTTTTATAGTATAATATAAGTAATAAAGGAGGTTGTTTTATGAAAGTAATTATAAGAGGAAAGAACATTGATTTGACTGAAGGAATTGAAACAAAAATCAATAAAAAATTAAGCGTTTTAGATAAGTATTTTATCATGAGCGATAATGTAGAAGCAAAAGTATTGATTCGTGTTTATCCTGTTGGTCAAAAAATAGAAGTAACAATTCCAACAGAATATGTATTATTGAGAGCAGAGGTTGTTAATGATGATCTTTATAATGCTATTGATTTAGTTATTGACAAGTTAGAAGGACAAATTAGAAAGTATAAGACAAGATTAAATAGAAAATCAAAAGATAATAAACTCGCATTTAATGTTGCTTCTATTGAAGATTTAGAATCTGAGGAAGAAGATACTATTGTTAGAACAAAAACAATTAGTCCTAAGCCTATGGATATGGAAGAAGCTATTATGCAAATGGAACTCATTGGCCATTCATTCTTTGTATATAGGGATACAGAAACAAATCTTATCAGTGTTGTTTATAGAAGAAATGATGGAAATTACGGGTTAATAGAAACTGAGTAAAATAATAGAAGAGATTATGATATAGAACATAATCTCTTTTCTTTTATAAATTTTTGTTTATTTTATCTCCCTGATAAGTATTTTTAAGTCGCATTAATTTATCAATATCATTGAGTATGGTAACTTTTTTAATTGACCATAATGGTTCAAAAAGGTCTTGAATTGGAGCATCTCCTGTAAGACGTTCTATGACAATGTGATGAGGTATGTATGAAAGTTGTTCAACAACAAGGGATATATATTCATCACGACTTAATAAAGGGAAAGGTTTTTCTTGATACATTTGATAAATTTTTGTGTTTTTAAGAATAAAAAGATTATGTATTTTTAATCCTTGAATATCGAGTTGTCCAACAGCTTTAGCAGTTTCTAGCATCATATCGTATGTTTCGTAGGGAAGTCCATTAATAATATGAACACAGATATTGATTTGACGTTGACGTAAACGTTGTACTGCAGTAACAAATGTTTGATAATCATGGCCTCGATTAATAAGAGTTGCTGTTTGATCATGAATGGTTTGTAGACCTAATTCAATATAAAGATCACACTTTTGAGATAATTCATAAAGATAATCACAAATATCATCATTTAAACAATCAGGACGTGTAGCTATTGCAATAGCAACTACGTCTTTTTTATTAATAAATGGTTCAAATGTTTTTTTTAATTTATCAATTGAACCATAAGTATTTGTGTTAGCTTGAAAATATGCAATAAATTGGCATTGAGACCATTTTTTACGCATGACTTGGGAAATTTTATTAAATTGTTCTTGAAGTGAATCGTTTATATTACCTGCAAAATCACCAGAACCATTTTGAGAGCAAAAAATACAGCCTCCAGTTCCACATGTTCCATCACGATTAGGACAGGTAAAACCTGCATTAAGTGAAACCTTTGCTATTTTTGATTTGTATTTTGTTTTTAAAAAATAGTTATATGTATGATAACGTTTGTTATCTAAAGAATATGGGAATTGATTCATATTTATCACCGATAAGAATTATAACATAAAAGGAGAATATAATGTTAGAATTAAAAAATATTTCTAAAAAATTTGATAATCGTTTTGTACTTCAAAATATATCTTTTCAGTTTCCAGATAAAGGATTAATTGGGATACAGGGAAAAAGTGGTTGTGGAAAAAGTACATTATTATATATTATTGGATTATTGGATTCTCATTTTGAAGGAGAAATTGTATATAATGGTCAAATACAAAGTTGTAGAAAACAATTTATTCGTAATCATATATCTTTTATGATGCAAAATAAAGATATTATTTCTTCTATGACAATAAAAGAAAATATTCTTTTATCTGCCCAAGTGAGTCATAAGAATTATTGTTATTCGCAATTAAAAAAGATAACAACACAGTTAGGAATATTTGATTTGTTAGATCGATTTCCTTCACAATTATCAGGTGGACAATTGAAAAGAGTATCTATTGCTAAGGCTCTAATGAAGCAATCAGCAATAATGCTTTGCGATGAACCAACAGGTGCATTGCACGAAATGCAAGCAAATGAAGTTATGAAGATTTTAAAACATGTTTCAAAAACGAGATTGGTTATTGTTGTTTCGCATCATCCTAAATTATTAAATATGTATTGTGATAGTGTTTTAACACTTGAAAATGGACAACTTTATGGGGAAATTTTTAAAAGTGATAATCAATATATAAATAAAGAAAAGAAAGTTTATCATTCTTTATTATGTTATTCATTAAGACAATTATTTTTTCAAAGAAGAAAATTATTTTTTCTTTTTTTATTTCAATGGATTTTAATTCTAGCCTTTTTCTTGATGACAACAACAATTAATGGCATTAAGGAGGCTATTAACAAAGATGAAATCCATTCTGTTATGAGTCATGTATTAATTATAGAAAATAAGGATAAAAAACCATTTAAAAAAATTCTTCAATTTAAAAATACTTATACTCAATATTATTACCATCTTGATCAATTGCATATTTATTCACATAATCAATCAATTAATGCTTCGTTATCTTTTTTACCTCAAGAAACAAAACATATACAATTACAGAAAGGCAGATTCCCTTTTCAAGATAATGAAATATTGGTAAGTCAATCTCTTTATTCTTCTTTAAAAACAAATGATTTAAAGATAATTTATGATGATTTAGAAATAGATTTAAAAATAGTTGGTGTGCTGTATCCTTCTTTGTTTGAAGAAAAAAATATATATTGTTCTTCGTTATTACAAGAAAAAATTCCTTTTTTAAAAGATGATTATTCTTTGGTGTTAGAAAGCCAAGATATTAAAAAATTATATCAATTATTATCAAAAAAATTTAATGTTTATAGTGAAGTTTTAGAGAGAATAGAGAATTATCAATCGATACTTTTTTTAACACAAATAGTTGCTTATGTTTTTATTGGGATGAGTTTATTGATTTCGTTACTATTAATAGGAATTGTTGAATCTATTCTTTATTATGAAAGAAAACATGATGTAGCTTATTTAATGTCGTTAGGAATGGAATCATATAGATTGATTATATTGTCATTATTGGAATCTATTATATTGGGTATGATTATAACAGTTGGAGGATGTGTTATATCAACACTTGTATATTACTTTTTTAAGTATGTTTATAATTTGCAATCACATTTTCATTTTACTTTACAGTTACAAAAGATATGGTTTCATTCTTATGATATTTATTTCTTTATTTTTATTGTTTATATCATGATGATTATATTAGGAACAATTATGCCAATGAAAAAGATGATGAAAACAGATATGATTGCTGTTTTAAGAGAGGAGTAGAGTATGTTAGAACTTGTACATATTCAAAAGAAATATAATTATCAAAATGTATTAAAGGATATTTCAATGAAATTACCTGATACTGGTTTGATTGGTATTGTAGGTCCATCAGGTTGTGGTAAAAGTACACTGTTAAATATTATGGGAGGAATAGATAAGGATTTTTCAGGAGATTTGTTGTTTGAAGGTCAATCTGTTAAAAGAAAATTAACAAGATATTGTAAAAAACATGTAAGTTTTATATTTCAACAATTACATTTAATTATGTGGCTTTCTATAATGGAAAATATAAGATTACCACAATATTTCCACAAAGAAAAATTCCAATCTAAAAATTCAAATATATTAGACTTTAAAAAATTAAAGATTTCTTATTTATCTTTAGGTCAGCGACAAAGAGTAGCATTTTTGAGAGCTTGTTATCATAAACGTATTTTATTATGTGATGAGCCTACTAGTTCTTTGGATTTACAAAATACTAGAAAAATAATGCAATTATTGAAAGATCAGTCTAAACAAAGATTGGTTGTTATTGTTTCACATGAATTAACTTTAATTGAAGAATATTGTGATCAGATTTATGAAATGAAAGATGGTAAAATTATTAATCATATACAATTGAATGATTCTTTACCTATTATTTTTCCTCCAAACAAAAAGAAAAGAAAGACATTTCCTTATTTGTGTTTATCATTACATTCTTTGTTTTCTTATAAACGAAGAACTTTTCAAATGATTATTGGTTTTGCATTGGCACTCATTTGTGTTCTTATAACATTAACAATGAGCCAAAATTTTGAAAGACAAATTCATCAATATATTTATTCGCTTGTTCCACCTTGTAGTATTAGTGTTCAAAGTGTTCATCAGTCATTAAATGATAGCTTTATTGAAATGTTAAAAGGTCATCATGAAGTAGAGAGAATACAATTGTTTTTAGATGATTATGAACAGTTAGGGATTAGTTTTAAAGGTGGAAGATATCAAGAATCACAAACATTGTTTATAGGTGATGATACTGCTCCTTATCAAAATTTACTTTTGATGTGTGGGAGAATGCCTTTACAGAATAATGAAATTCTTGTTTCAAAATCAACTGCAAAACATTTATGTATAGAGGATATTAAAGAACTTTTAGGGATGAAAGTTTTTGTTTGGTATAAATATCAAACAAAAGTTATTCCTATAGTTTGTCATGTTGTTGGAATTACGCAAAATACAACAACAGTTGATACTTTTTATCAAAGAGAGAATGCTTATATTGAATTGTTGAAAGAGGATAATGTTTTAAAAACGATTAAAAGTCATATGGGAATAATTTTTATAAATTCGAAGGAAGATAGAACAAAGTTTTTAAATGAATTGAGATATAAGTATCCGCAATATAAATTTATTGAAACTGGAGCATCAACTCAAAAACATATTTCATCAACAATGCAACAGATTAAAATTGTTTTGTATGTATTTTCTTCTTTAGCTATTCTTTCTTCTTTATTTTTAATAGGTGAGGTCATGTTT
The DNA here is from genome assembly GCA_910588075.1 of uncultured Erysipelotrichaceae bacterium. Lineage (GTDB taxonomy): Bacteria > Bacillota_I > Bacilli_A > Erysipelotrichales > Coprobacillaceae > MGBC163490. The sequence goes on from CAJUOS010000054.1 coordinate 10,786, forward strand.
TTAAATGTTGTTCAAAAGAAAAAGGATTATGCTGTTATGAAGTGCTTAGGAGCAGGTTTTTTAGATTTTTTAAGACTTATTTTATGTGAAACAATAGAAATTGTTGGTATTGTACTTTTGATTGTTTTTATTATATATTTTCAAATGATTTATTTGTTTAATCAATTTTTTAAACAAATTATTATTAATGGAGTGATGAGTTTGTCTATTGATTTTTCTTTAATTATAAAAATTATTTTGTTATCTTTTATAATGGTTTTATTATGTCAAATGATTCCTCTTGTTTATATGATGAGATTAAATACTGCAAATACATTAAAGGGTTAAAAAGAGTTGAAATTTATAGAACATATGCTATAATGTTAAATGATAAAAAAATCTATGAAAAGGAATAGTAGTTGTATAGATTTCAATAGAGAGCTTGTGGTTGGTGTAAACAAGTGAATGAATGCAATGAACTCGCCTAGGAGATGTAAAGATGAAAAAAGAGTAGTCTTTATCGTATCACTGCGTTAAAGTGTTGAGGGCATATATTACATATGAACTAAGGTGGTAACGCGATGAAGTCGTCCTTAGATAGGATGACTTTTTTATTTTAAGGAGGAATGAATAATGCCGTTTGAACATAGAAAAATAGAAAAAAAGTGGCAAAAATATTGGGATGAAAATAAAACTTTTCAAACTGATGTATGGGATTTTTCAAAACCTAAGTTTTATGCTTTAGATATGTTTCCTTATCCATCAGGACAAGGATTACATGTAGGGCATCCAGAAGGTTATACTGCAACAGATATTGTTTCAAGAATGAAAAGAATGCAAGGTTATAATGTTTTGCATCCAATGGGATTTGATGCTTTTGGTTTACCTGCTGAACAATATGCAATTAAAACTGGAAATCATCCAGAAGGTTTTACTGTTGAAAATATTAATACTTTTACAAAACAATTAAAAATGTTAGGTTTTTCTTTTGATTGGGATAAGTGTGTATCAACATGCGATTCACATTATTATAAATGGACTCAGTGGATTTTTAAACAATTATATAAGGATGGATTGGCTAAAAATGTAGATATTCCTGTAAATTGGTGTGAAGAATTAGGAACAGTTCTTGCAAATGATGAAATTATTGATGGTAAAAGTGAACGCGGAGGTTATCCTGTTGTCAGAAAAAATATGAAACAATGGGTTATTGATATTCCAGCTTATGCAGAAAAATTATTGTCAGGTTTAGATGACATAGATTGGCCTGAATCAACAAAAGAAATTCAAAGAAATTGGATTGGTAAATCAGAAGGAGCTCTTGTTGATTTTCAAGTAGCCGATTTTGATGATCAATTTACTGTTTTTACAACACGTTGTGATACATTGTTTGGAGCTACATATTGTGTTTTAGCACCTGAACATACTTTGGTAGAAAAAATAACAACTTCTGAACAAAAAAAGGAAGTAGAGGAATATGTTAGAGTTTGTTCTACAAAATCAGAATTAGAACGTACAGAATTGAATAAAGATAAAACAGGAGTATTTACAGGAGCTTATGCTATAAATCCAGTTAACCAAAAGAAAATTCCAATTTGGATTTCAGATTATGTTTTAGCTGGTTATGGAACAGGAGCTATTATGGCAGTGCCTGCACATGATGAACGTGATTGGGAATTTGCTAAAAAATTTGATATTGAAATCATTCCAGTCTTAGATGGAGGAGATGTTACAAAAGAAGCATGGACACAAGATGGTGTACATATTAATTCAGAATTTTTGGATGGTATGAATAAAGAAAAAGCTATTGAAACAATGATTCAATGGCTTGAGGAACATCATTGTGGTGAAAAGAAAATCAATTATCGTTTAAGAGAATGGATTTTTGCTCGTCAGAGATATTGGGGAGAGCCAATTCCAGTTATTAACTTTGATGATGGAACTTCAGTTGTATTATCTGATGATCAGTTACCATTAATTTTACCACCATTAGAAGATTATTCACCTTCAAAAACAGGAGCTTCACCACTTGATAAAGCAACAGATTGGGTAAATGTTGAAATAAATGGTAAAAATGGAAAACGTGAAACAAGTACAATGCCTGGAAGTGCAGGAAGTAGTTGGTATTATATGCGATATATTGATCCGCATAATGAAGAAGCTATTGCTGATAGGAAGTTATTGGATCATTGGTTACCAGTAGATTTATATGTAGGTGGACCTGAACATGCAGTAGGACATTTATTATATTCTCGTATGTGGAATAGATATTTGTACGATAAAGGTTATCTTTCACATCCAGAGCCATTCCAAAAGTTATATCATCAGGGAATGATTTTAGGTGGTAATGGTGAAAAAATGAGTAAATCAAAAGGAAATGTTATTAATCCTGATGATATAGTTAACCAATATGGAGCTGATACATTACGAGTTTATGAAATGTTTATGGGACCTTTAGAAGCAAGTAAGCCATGGAGTGATAGTGGTGTTGATGGAGCAAGAAAATGGTTGGATCGTGTTTATCGTTTAGTAATTGAATCAAATAAATTAACTGATGAAAATGATCATACATTGGATTTTGTTTATCATCAAACTGTTAAAAAAGTTACTCATGATTATGAAACATTAGGATTCAATACAGCCATATCTCAAATGATGATTTTTGTAAATGAAGCATATAAAGCTAAAACAGTTTATCGCCCATATGCTGAAAATCTAGTAAAAATGTTGAGTTGTATAGCACCACATGTATGTGAAGAAATGTGGGAGTTATTAGGATATAATCATTCATTAGCATATGAAACTTGGCCAGTATATGATGAAAAGATGTTGGTTCAATCTACTATTGAAATGGCTGTACAAGTTAATGGGAAATTACGTGCTAAAATTACTGTTAATAAAGATGAAGATGATGAAGTTGTTAAGGGAATAGCATTATCTCAAGATAATGTTAAGATACACACTGATGGTAAAAATATTGTAAGAGTTATTGTTGTTAAAAATAAGATTGTCAATATTGTTGTTAAATAAAAAAACGACTG
>CAJUOS010000055.1 GCA_910588075.1 uncultured Erysipelotrichaceae bacterium
GACTGGTCTGATACTGGCGGATCATATTGATACATGAAAGAAATTCCTCAATTATCTGTTCTAGCAGAAGATTTAGGGGAATTAAGAAATGAAGTTTATGAATTAAGAGATCATTATTCTTTAAAAGGGATGTATGTTTTTCAATTTCATTATCTTAATGATTTTGATTTTGATAAAGTTATTGTTTATACTGGAACCCATGATAATGATACATTAGTAGGTTGGTTAGATACATTGAATCAGGAAGAATATGAACAATTAGAAAAATTATTAGCTCAATATCATGAAAAAGAAGATTTTCAAAAAATTATTCATTATTGTTTAGATTTAAAAGCTTCTCAAGTTATTATTCCTGTTTGGGATATGATGGGAAATGATAGTTCTTGTCGTTTTAATGTCCCAGGGAAAATTGGTTCTCCTAATTGGGAATATAGATTAACATCTTTTGATGAATTTGATTCATATTTAGAAGCTTATAAAAATATGATAGAAAGTAGTCATAGAAAAGGGGAATGATAATGAAAAGAGCATTGGTACTTGCAGGAGGAGGCTCAAAAGGAGCTTATGAAGTAGGATTTGTTAAAGCATTACATGAACTTGGAATAGATTATCAGATTGTTACTGGGACATCAATTGGAGCACTTAATGGTTGCTTATTAGCACAACATGATTATTTAGAAATGGAAAATCTATGGAATACAATGAGTATTAAGAGTGTTTTTGCTGGTGATTTCCATGATGATTTTTCTGTGGATTTAGATTCTGTTTTAAATCAATCTCATCTTTATATATCATTTTTTAAAAGTTATCTTAAAGAAAAAGGGGCAGATATTACTCCTTTAAAAAAGATAATAAGACAATTATTAAATGAAGATAAATTACTTGCATCACCCATAGATTTTGGATTATGTGCTGTTCATTTTCCATCATTAAAACCATTATTCATTACAAAAAGAGAGATGGAAAAAAAGTATATATTTGATTATTTAATTTCTAGTGCTTCATGTTTTCCTGTATTTCCAATTCATACATTTCAAGGACAATCCTTTATTGATGGTGGTTATTATGATAATGTTCCTATTGATTTAGCTTTTGATATGGGAGCAGATGAAGTTATTGTTGTTGATATGAGTGAAAATGCAACACATAAACATTATCTGAATAGACCACATGTTATATATACAACACCATACTTAGATTTAGGTACATTTATGGATTTCACACATGAATCTTTAGAACGAAATCAAAGAATTGGTTATCAAACAGCAATGAAATATTTAGGAAATTATGGTGGAGTGAAATATACTTTTAAAACCTTTCATACACCATTGTTTAATGAGTTTTATAAAGAAATTTTATATTTAGAAAGAAATCATAGAACTGTAACAAGAAATGATACAGTAGGAAATTTAAATGATAAATTTTTAGAATCGCATAAAAATCAACTATTAGATGAAAAAGATTATCTTTATATTACATTAGATTGGTTAGCTGAATTAATGAATAGAGATGCTAGTTATGTTTATGATTTTGATTTATTTGTAAATGATCTTTTAGATTTCTATAAAAAATATACAGATAAAGATTATCAAATGATTTCATTACGTTCTTTTGAAGATGTTGTTCATACATTGAAAAATATAGGGAAGGTAGGTATTGTTGGCCACCTATTACATGGTATGTTATATCCTGAAGAAGGAAATATTGATGTAGGAAAATTAATGACAGTTTTTCCTAAAGAACTTGTTATGGCTAAATTATTATTTATGTTATATAACGAAAAAAGGCTTAGATAGCCTTTTTTGTTTTCTCATAAATAATTTTTAATCCTTTAAAGGTTAAATCAATATCATAAATATCAATTTCATCTGTTTCATTAGCAATAATTCTACCTAATCCACCAGTAGAGATTACTTTTAAATCTTCACCATACTCTTCTTTAATTTTTTTAATAATATATTCAGTTAAGCCAATATATCCAAAAACAGTTCCTGCTTGCATTGATTTAATAGTATTCTTTGCAATAATTTTATCTGGTTTTTGAATTTCAACTTCTGGAAGTTTAGCAGCTTGAGAAGAAAGAGCTTGAGCACTAATTCCAATACCTGGAGCAGTTGCTCCTCCTATAAATTCACCATTTTTAGTAACAACATCATATGTTGTTGCAGTTCCAAAATCAATAACAATACAGGGACCACCATAGGTATAAAATGCTCCAGCAGCATCAACCAATCTATCAGCACCAAGAGTTGAAGGATTATCTATTCTAATATCAATTCCAGTTTTAACACCTGGTCCAATAAAAATAGGATTTTTATGCAAATATTTTTTGATGGAATTTGTAAATGAGTAGTTAATTTTTGGAACAACACTACTAATAATAATATCTTCTATTTCTTCTGTATGAATAGAAGAAGCGTTTAAAAATGATAATAGCATAAATCCATACTCATCAGAAGTTCTTTGAAATTTTGTTGTTAAACGATAAGTTCCAATTAAATGATTTTGATTATAAATACCAATTGTAATATTTGTATTTCCAATATCAATAACTAATAACATATTATTCCTCCATATTTATTAATAAATTAAGAATTTCATATGCAAGACTTTCTTTAGATTGCAAACCATATTCTTTTATATCTTTATGTGTTATTATAGACACTATATTTGTATCACCTTGAAAGCCAGCACCTTGTGTTTTTAAATGATTAGCAACAATCATATCACAGTTTTTCTTTTTTAATTTTTCAAAAGCATTTTGAATAAGATTATTTGTTTCCATAGCAAATCCACATAAGATTTGATTTTCTTTTTTTATTTTTCCTAGTTCAAAAAGAATATCCTTATTTTTATTTAATTGCAAATGAATATAGTTTTCACTCTTTTTTATTTTTTCATCTGCGATTTCTTCACATGAATAGTCAGCAACAGCTGCTGACATAATAATTATATCTTGAGTTGGAGCTAGAGGCATTATTGTATGATACATTTGTGATGCTGTTGTTATAGGATGAAAGTGAACACTATAAGGAACTTTTAAATGTGTAGGACCACTTACCAATGTAACATTTGCCCCTAAACAAAACGCTGCTTTTGCTAGAGCATATCCCATTTTACCACTGGAGTGATTTGTAATATAGCGCACAGGATCAATACTTTCTTGAGTAGGACCAGCACTAATGAGTATATTTTTGTTTTTTAATATTTTGGGAGTTAAAGCATACTGAATCATCTCTAAAAGATCTTCTTCATCAGCTAGTTTTCCTTTTCCAATATCTCCACAAGCCAATAGTCCACTAATAGGTTCAACAAATAAGACATGATGTTCCTTAAGGAGTTGAATATTTCTTTGTGTAAGAGAGTTTTTATACATATGAACATTCATTGCAGGGGCAATGAGTTTTGTACATGTAGCAGCTAAAAAAGCACTTGTTAGCATGTTATCTGCAAAACCATTTGCTAATTTAGCAATTGTGTGGGCACTTGCAGGGATAACTGCAAATAAATCAGCATCTTTAACAATATCAATATGAGTAATAATAGCTGGATTTTCATCATCAAATGTATCTACATAAACTTTTCTTTTGGTTAATGATTGAATACAAATAGGATTAATAAATTTGGTTGCACTTTCACTCATCATGACTTCAACATGAAAATCTTTTTTGATTAAATCACTAATTAACTGAACAGCTTTAAATGCAGCTATACTTCCAGTTATTCCTATAACAATTTTCTTTGACATACAATGACCTCTTTTCATTATTTTATTTTTATTAAAATACGTGATACCATTACAGCAATTATTGTTCCAACAATGGCTTCTAAAATTCCATTTGTAGTTATAATCCTTAACAAATAGGGTAAGAGTTCAGAAAAACTTTTACCTAAAGCAGAAGCGTATTCACTTCCAAAAATAACATATATACCACCTAAAACAAGAAAAGTATTTGTTATTGAACCTAAAAAAGAACCAGTAATCATTGCTAAATAGTCATTTTTCTCTTTTAACAATTCATAAATCCAACCAGCAACATATCCAATGAGAATTCTTGGAACAATAGCTATCAAAGCACTTAGAATAGATCCACTTATGAATGGTGAAAAGACAAAAGATGTGATAGTAGGTTGAATCGTATTGATAATAAGACTTGATATTCCAAAGACTAGTCCAATTCCAGCTCCTTTTTCTTTACCTAAAACAATACCTGCAATAATAACAGGAATATGCAAGGTTGTTGCACGAAGGGGACCAATAGGAATAAAGCCTAAAAAAGGTACCATCACCATGAGAATTTCAATCGCTATAAATAGCGATATGAACGCTAGGTTCTTAGTTTTTTGATTATTCATTTTTACCTCCACTATCGCTTCAAAAGAATGCGACGTTATATTTATTTGTTAAAAGTTAGATAAAGTTAATGCTATTTAGTCATTACTATATATATCACCTTTAACAAAAACATTATACATGACTTGTATATAAAAAACAATAAATGATTTCTAATAAATAGTAATGATTATTATTATTGAAAAACTCTTGATTTTTCCAAAAATTGTAGTATAATGATGACATAAAAGAAAATAGGAGGAAAAAATTATGACAAAATGGGTTTGTAGTGTATGTGGTTATGTACATGAAGGTGATAGTGCACCAGAACAATGTCCTGTATGTAAAGTAGGGGCAGACAAATTTACAAAACAAGATGGAGAAATGACTTGGGCAGCTGAACATGTTGTTGGAGTAGCACAAGGTGTTTCTGAAGATATTATTAAAGATTTAAGAGCTAATTTTGAAGGTGAATGTAGCGAAGTTGGTATGTATTTAGCAATGGCTAGAGTTGCTCATAGAGAAGGATATCCAGAAGTTGGATTATATTATGAAAAAGCAGCTTGGGAAGAAGCAGAACATGCAGCTAAATTTGCTGAATTATTAGGAGAAGTTGTTACTGATTCTACTGAAAAAAATCTTCAATTACGTGTAGATGCTGAAAATGGAGCAACTGCTGGTAAAGTTGATTTAGCTAAACGTGCAAAAGCTGCAGATTTAGATGCAATTCATGATACAGTACATGAAATGGCTAGAGATGAAGCTAGACATGGTAAAGCATTTGCTGGATTATTAAAAAGATATTTTGGTAAATAAAAATTAATGATAAAGATGTGAGTGTAAAAACATTTACATCTTTTTTTTATTTTGGTTGTCTTGAACACTTTCATTTGATGAGTTGTTACTATGATAGGATTTATAATTTGTTTATGGTATCATATATCTAGCATCATGTTTAATTAAGGAGAAAAATATGGAATTTAAAGATAAAGTTGTTATTGTAACTGGTGGGGTATTGGGAATTGGAAAATGTATTGTTGATATGTTTCAAAAAGAAGGTGCTCATGTTTGTGTGATTGATATTTTAGAAAATGATTATTTTCAAGGAGATATTGGAGATAAGCAAGTATTAGAAACATTTTGTCAAAAGATTATAGATGATTATGGTCAAGTAGATTATATAATCAATAATGCTACACCTTTATTTAAAGGGATTGATACATGTACATATGAAGAATTTCAATATGCCTTATCAGTGGGAGTAACTGCACCATTTTATTTAGTGAAATTATTAAAAAACAATTTAAATAAAGGAGCAAGTATTGTAAATATTTCTTCTTCTAGAGATCGTATGTCTCAACCTCAAAGTGAGAGTTATACAGCTGCTAAAGGTGCTATTGCTTCACTTACTCATAGTTTAGCGACTTCACTTCAAGGGAAAGCAAGAGTAAATTCTATTTCTCCAGGCTGGATTGATACTCAAGATAAAGAATACAGAGGTTCAGATGCTTCACAACATTTAGTAAAACGTGTTGGTAAAGTAGAGGATATTGCTCATATGGTTTTGTTTTTATGTAGTGATAAGGCTGGTTTTATAACTGGAGAAAATATATGTATTGATGGTGGGATGACAAAATTAATGATATATCATGATGATCATGGCTGGTTGTTTAATGAAGAGATGAGAAAGTAATATATAGTCAATAGAGAAGTTTTTGGTTGACTGATTATATAAGTTTTAGTAATATTTCAATGACAGATATGAAAGGGGATTTATATGGGAAGAGAAAAATTTTCATCACGTTTGGGATTTATTTTAATTTCAGCGGGATGTGCAATTGGTTTAGGAAATGTGTGGAGATTTCCATATATTGTAGGTCAATATGGAGGCGCTTTATTTGTTTTTATTTATTTGATTTTTTTAGTTATTTTAGGTGCACCTATAATGACAATGGAATTTGCAGTTGGGAGAGCAAGTCAAAAAAGTTGTGTAAAAGCATTTGGTAAATTATTACCTCAAAAGAAAATTTGGGAGAAAATTGGCTATTTTCAAGCAGCTGGTAATTATGTATTAATGATGTTTTATACAACTGTTGGTGGTTGGATGATTTCTTATTTCTTTAAGATGATAAGTGGAGATTTTCAAGGTATAACTCCAACTCAGGTTGCTGATATTTTTAGTCAATCATTACAAGATCCTTTTTTACAGATTTTTTGGATGATTATTGTTGTTTTATTAGCATTTGGTATTTGTTCATTAGGTTTACAAAATGGAGTTGAAAAAATAACAAAGATTATGATGTCATCTTTGTTTATCATTATTATTATATTAGTTGTCAGAGCTATTACTTTACCTCATGCAATGGAAGGATTATCTTTCTATCTTGTTCCTCATTTTGAAGTGATAGAAAAGTATGGATTATTAGAAATTATTTTTGCAGCAATGGGACAAGCTTTTTTTACTTTAAGTTTAGGTATAGGAGCTATTGCTATATTTGGAAGTTATATCAATAAAGATAGACGTTTATTTGGTGAAACAGTAAGTGTTTGTGTTCTTGATACTTTTGTAGCTATTATGTCTGGATTAATTGTTTTTCCTGCTTGTTTTGCTTTTGGAGTTAATCCTGAAAGTGGACCTGGACTTGTTTTTATTACATTACCTAGTATATTTAATGAAATGTGGTTAGGACAATTTTGGGGTTGTTTATTTTTCATTTTTATGAGTTTTGCTGCTTTATCAACAATTATTGCAGTTTTTGAAAATATTATTTCTTTTGGAATGGATTTATTTCATTGGTCAAGAAAAAAATCAGTTATGATTCATTTGATATTAATTCTTGTTTTATCATTACCATGTGCATTAGGGTTTAATGTACTCAATTTTATACAACCATTAGGAGTAGGGACAACAATTCAAGATTTAGAAGACTTTTTAGTAACATATAATTTTTTACCTTTAGGTTCATTAGCTTATCTTATTTTTTGTACTTCACGTTATGGATGGGGATTTAAAAATTTTCTTGGCGAAGTGAATACTGGGAAGGGTATATCCTTCCCAAAATGGACATATTGTTATTTGAAATATATTTTACCACTTATTATTATCTTTATTTTTGTACAAGGATATTGGAGTTTCTTCTTTTCATAAAGTTTTTAAGATATGTATATTTGCATATCTTTTTTTATTAAATTTTACAATACTTGTTGACACATTATACTATGTAATGTATAGTATAATGTGTCGGGAGGTTTTATTGTGAATGCACAACTTAGAAAAGGTTTTTTAGAATTTTGTGTTTTAGCAAGTATTGTAAATAAGGATTCATATGGTTATCAGATTATTAAAGATATAAATTCATGTATTTCTATTTCTGAATCAACACTATATCCAATTTTAAAAAGGTTGGAAACACAACAAGATGTTATAACATATTCAGTTGAACATAATGGAAGATTAAGAAAGTATTATAAGATTACTGAACAAGGGAAGATACATTTAGAAGAATTTTTAGAAAATTGGAAGCAAATAGAAAATATTTATCATTTTATCAAGGGAGAATTAAAAAATGAATAAACAAGAATATATAGCAAATTTAAAAATACAGTTAAAAGATGAAAAATATGAAACAGTTTGTCAAGTGATTGAATATTATGAAGAAATAATTGATGATTGTATAGAAGAAGGAAAAAATGAGAATGAAGTTATCAATAATTTAGAGAATGTTCAAGATGTTGTTAGAAATATTAAGGATGATGATCTTTCATTTGATATTAATCCTATCAAGAAGAATTCAATATCATATTTCATTATTATTTTACTTATATTAGGTTTTCCTTTATGGGGTTCTTTATTAGCAGCTGTATTTTTATTGATTTTAAGTATTTATATAATGATTTGGTGTATTCCTATTGTTACATGTAGTTTGACATTATCATCGTTTATTATTTTTAGTGTAGGTATATTTGGGTCATTTCCATTATTTATGTCATCTTTGTCTCTAGGGTTAACACAATTAGGAGTGGCTGCTTTATTTGCTGGTATAGGAATAATAAGTTTTATATTAACTTATATCAGTTATCAAAAAATTCTAGGTGTATCAATATATATAACAAGACAATTAAAAACATATTTATTAAATATATTAAGAAAGGTGAGAGTTGTATGTTAAAAAATTCGTATAAATTGTGGTTGCCTTTAGTTATACTTTGTATAATGATAGGAATGATTTTATCTGGTTTAGGATATTGTTTTAGAAATAATGATTCTTATTTAAAAAATAATCGACATCAGTGGTATCAAATTATTTATATTGATAGTGATGATAATCTGCATGTTGGTGTAGAGTTTCAAGATATTTCTATCGGAGGATTTGAAATCCCTTTACCTTGATTTATTTGTTTTATAAGTAGTTGAATATATTTGTAGTAAGTTTATTATATATTGTTATTTAATGTTTAAAATAAGATCTTGAAAAGGAGTATTATTGATATATGTATCTAACATGATATAATTGATTTATAAAGATATATTCTTATAAAATAATAAAAAGGAAGTTAGGATATGAGTTTTTTTAAAAAATATAAATTCCAATATCATCTTATCACAAAACATTATAATACAAGTACAGGCTATTATACTAAAAATCATGCATATGAACGTTATGCTATTGTTCCTCAGACCAATGATACTTATATATATTTATTATCAATAGAGTAAAATGAACATTAAAAAAATATTAATTGGTTTATTAACGCTATTTATTATTGGTGCTTGTACAAATTCAACTAAAAAGACACATAATACTTTGAAAGAAAAAGATTTTTCTTTGGAAATTTATTATCATCATTTTGGGACAACAGAAAATAAAGATAATTTGATATTATATGCTTATTATGTTAATGTTAATAACGCTGATATTGATATTAATAATGTTGATGTAAACATCGAAGGTATTGATTTATTAGGTGATATTAATAAAGAACTCACTGAAAATGATGATTATACAAAAAATTATTGTAAGAATAGAATATTTCCTGATGATGACAACTATATAGCTCAATATTATGTTTTAACAACAAAGGTCGAACCAACATTACGTAATTCAAAACATATACGAGCATCCATCACTTATAAAGGAGAAACTATTAAAATAGAAATATCTGGTTTTATAGAATTAGGATAATCAAATCATTGAGTAAGATAACTCTAGAGGTCTTTTTATCAGATATCTTAGTATGATGAAAAATAATAGAAATTCAAAGATTGAATAGTTTACTAAGATTCTAATTAGAGGATTGTAACTTGTCATTTACAAGAGATTATCCTTTTTATTTTGATATAAAGAGATAGCTAAGAGTATTTTTTAGTATAATTATTATGAAAGATGGAGTAAATTTTATAAATTTAGGAAAGTTTAAATCTTAAGATAGTGAAGATGTATATATTGAAATAATGAAATTATTCAAATAAAAAAAGTACTTGTATTCCTTGTTAAAAATATTGAGAGAAACAACAAAAATAATATATTGAAGATTAAAAAATGAGTATTAAATGAGTAGGGAACATATGTTCCTTTTTACTTTGTCGAATTTTGTTGGTATAATAAAGGTATGAAGTTTCTAATATATAAAAAGGAGGAAAAAAATATGGAAATGGTTTTGGATTTGTTTTTAAATAATATATTTGTAGTTATTATTTTTGTGGTTGTAGTTATTATTATATTAATTATGGTAAGTGGGTATGTAAAAGCTTCACCAGATACTGCGTATATTATTTCTGGATTACGTAAACAACCAAAGGTATTAATTGGAAAGGCTGGAATTAAAGTTCCTTTCTTAGAAAAGAAAGATGAATTGAATTTACAACTAATTCCTATTGATGTGAAAACATCAAGTGCAGTTCCAACTGCTGATTATATTAATATTAATGTTGATGCAGCTGTTAATGTTAAAATTAGTGATAAGACAGAACGTTTGAATTTAGCAGCTCAAAACTTTTTGAATAAGCCAGTAGAATATATTGCTAAGGTTGCAAGAGAAGTTTTAGAAGGAAATATGCGTGAGATTGTAGGGCGTATGAATCTTGAAGAAATGGTTTCAGATCGTCAAAAATTTGCAGAATTAGTGAAAGAAAATGCAGAGCCTGATTTAGCAAAAATGGGATTGGATATTGTTTCATTTAATGTTCAAAATTTTGTGGATGGTAATGGTGTTATAGAAAATTTAGGTGTTGATAATATTGTTAAAATTCAAAAAAATGCAGCTATTTCTAGAGCTGTGAGTGAAAGAGATATTGCTCAAGCTCAAGCAAGAGCTTCTCAAGAAGCAAATGATGCAAAAGTAGATGCACAAACAAAAATTGCTGAACGTAATAATGAGTTAGCTATTAAACAAGCTGAATTAAAAAAGATAGCAGATGCTAAACAAGCTGAGGCTGATGCAGCATATAAAATTCAAGAAGAACAATCTCGTAAATCTATTGAAATAGCAACAGCAGATGCAAATATTATGCGTCAAGAAAAGGAAATTGAATTAAGACGTAAAGATGTTGAAGTGACTGAACAAGAATTAGAAGCAAAGATTAAAAAACAAGCAGAAGCAGAAAAATTTGCAGCTGAACAAAAAGCAGATGCAGATTTATATAGACGTCAAAAAGATGCAGAAGCTCAACTTTTTGAACAACAAAGACAAGCGGAAGCTAAAAAAGCAGAAGCAGAAGCTGTGAAGTATCAAATGGAACAAGAAGCAGCAGGTATTGCAGCTAAAGGTGAAGCTGAGGCGAAAGCAATAGAAGCCAAAGGTATTGCAGAAGCAGAAGCGTTAAATAAAAAAGCAGAAGCTATGAAGAAATATGGTGAAGCAGCAGTTATGGAAATGTATTTTAATATGCTTCCTAAAGCTGTTGAAGCCGCTTCTAAACCACTTGAAAAAGTTGATAAAATTACAATGTATGGTGAGGGAAATCAAGCTAAGCTTGTTTCTGATATCATTAATACAGCAACACAAGTAAGTGAAGGGATGAATGAATCAATGGGAATTGATTTAAAAAGTGTTCTATCAGGATTTTTAGGTGCAAAAGTAGCTACAAAAGATAATGAAGATAAAGAAAAATAATGAAAACAATTTTAGCAAAGACAATTCTAACTAAGAATAAATATCCACATTATTGGTTTGGTAATGATTATAATATCAACCTTTATCGTGGTTGTCATCATGGGTGCATCTATTGTGATAGTAGAAGCGAATGTTATCAAAATGATGATTTTGATACTGTAAAAGTGAAAAAAGATGCTTTGATTATATTGCAAAAAGAATTGGCTAAAAAAAGAAATAAAGGTGTTGTTGGAATTGGTGCAATGAGTGATTCTTATAATTTGTTTGAAAATGAAATGGAAATAACAAGAGGGGCATTAAAACTTTTAAAAGATTATCATTTTGGAGTTTCTTTAGAAACAAAAAGTGATTTAGTTACAAGAGATATAGATTTATTTTTAGATATTCAAAGGTATAATGATGTTATTGTTAAATTATCTATAACAACAGTTGATGATCAATTATCTCAAATCATAGAACCTCATGCACCTGTTTCTTCACTTAGGTTTCAAGCTTTAAAGAAATTAAGTGATGCAGGTATTTATACTGGTATACTTATCCATCCCATTTTACCTTTTATAACAGATACTGAGGAGAATATAAAAGCAATGGTAAAACGAGCACATGAAAATGGAGCAAAGTTTATTCATGCTTATTTTGGAGTAACTTTACGTGATCGACAAAGAGATTATTTTTATCAAAATTTAGAATATAATTTTCCAGGTTTAAAAGATAAATATATGAAACGTTATGGACAACATTATCAATGTTTTTCAAAAAATAGAAATCATTTGGAATATATATTTAAAAAAGAATGTCAAAAATATGGCATTCTTTACAAAATGGAAGATATTATTCAAGCTTATAAAACTAAACAGACTAAAACTGAACAATTATCTTTGTTTTAATCAGAAACAGGACTTAATAAAGGATGACGAGAGTCATTCTTTTTGTCATAACCAATTTTATTTTTAATATTTTCATCATAATCTTTTTGAAATAAACATGAAAAAATAATATTTAATAAATATTCAATAGATATTTGAGAAGAAAAGGGAGCGATTTTAGTAAATATTTTTTCTCTTGAACCAATATTTAGAATATAATCTGCATAATGAGATAAACGATTATTACCAACCGAAGTTAAAATAATGGTTGGAGTTTTCTTTTCTTTTAAAATTTGAGCAATATGTACAATTTCATTTGTTTCACCAGAATATGAAATAATCAGAGCAATTCTTTTTTCATTAGAATTATAAGATAAAAAAACTTGTTCTCCATGTAAAATCTTTAAATTAACATCTCTTTGAATACGCATCATTTTATGTTGAAATGACATTGCAGCTAAAAGAGAATTTCCAGAACCATAAATATCAATCTTATCACTTTGATAGAGAAGATTAACAATTTTATCTAGTTCATCAAAATTAATCAGTTTAACAGTATCAGCAATGACTTCTTTTGATAAAGTTGATAATTTATGACAAATCATTTCTTTACTATCATCTTTGTTAAAAGGGAAATTAACATCTATACGATCATTATGATGTAAATCATATTGAAGTTCAGCAGAGTATTTAATCTTGAAATCATTATATCCATCCAACCCAATTTTTTTACATAAGCGCACAATTGTAGCAGGAGAAGTATATGTTTTCTTAGCTAATTCTTTAATTGACATATTGAGTATGGCATCTCCATGATTTAAAATATATTCACTAATTTCTTTTTCTGATTGTGTAAAATCTAATTCAAATTCTAATTGTGTCATTATGCTCATTATTATCACCTGTTTTAATTATAGAAATAAATAAAAATAAAAACAAGACTTTTACTTTGGAAAACTATTAATATTTTCTATAAGAAATCAATATTTAAATAATAATAGATATCAGACTTTATCTTTAATGATTGATATGAGATAATAGGACATATTGAAAGAGGTGATTAACTATTGTAAATCAAGTACTTTTTAAAAATATTTTTTATATACGT
>CAJUOS010000056.1 GCA_910588075.1 uncultured Erysipelotrichaceae bacterium
TTAACTTCCTTTCCCAAATTTTCAAAATTCGCACACATCATACTTGGACATAATAATTTTTCCACAATAACCCTCCTTGGTAAAACGTTTACTCTTTGTACAATGAATAAAGGTATTTCTACCTTTGCTTTTTCATATTTAACGTTATTTATCATAGTAAAAAGATAAATCTCAATCTTTTACTTTCTACATTTATTTTAAACCACTTGAGTAAACGTTTCCACACAATCTAATGGCATATCTTATGCCATTTTTTGTTATTATTTTTTTAGATATATAAGTAAATACTTTTCTCTTTTTTATATTTTTATAATGAGTAAACGTTTTCACAAAAATGTTTGAAAATATATCGAAAAAATTATATAATAAAGTAAGGGAGTGGTTTACATGGATAGAAAAAAAAGTATTTCAATTAAAGAAATCGCCAAACTGTCTGATGTTTCTGTAGCGACAGTTTCAAGAGTCATTAATAATAATGGACGTTTTTCTGAAGAAACAAGAAAACGGGTACAAAGTATAATAGATGAATATGGATATACTGCTAATATGGCTGCAAAAAGTTTAAGAATGTCTAAGTCTAAAACAATTGGGCTGATTGTTCCTAATATTGATAATGAATGGTTTTCTCAATTGGTTCTAAAAATTGAAAAGTATTTTTTTGATAAAAATTATTCTGTATTTATTTGTAATACATCTCAAGATGAAGAAAAAGAAGTTGCTTATTTTAAAACATTAGACTCAAAAATGGTTGATGGAATCATTTGTATTTCTGGTATTGAAGAAATACCTACAAATGCTATCTCTAGAGATATTCCCATTGTCTGTATAGATAGAAAACCTAAAGACCATGCCGATGCTTATTATGTCGAATCAAATCATTATAGTGGTAGTTATTTAGCAACTGAAGAATTAATTAAGAAGGGTTGTAAAAGAATTGCTATTGTTTCAAGAAATAAAACTTTATCAGTTAATAAGCAACGTTTAGAAGGCTATAAACAAGCATTAAAAGATTATGGTTTAAAAGAATATACAGAGTTACAATTATTACTAGAACCTTCAGAAGCTAATTATGAGGGAGCACGTAAAATTATCAATAAGTTGATTAAAGATGGTATTGTATTTGACGGTGTTTTTGCTACAAATGACTGGCGTGCTTATGGAGTCATGATGGGATTAGCAGAAAATAATATTAATGTTCCTGATGAAGTTAAGGTTATTGGATTTGATGATATATTTATTTCACATTCTTGTCATCCTTCCATGTCTACTATTCGTCAAGATGTTGCTGGATTGGCTTATAAAGCGGCTAGTTTATTAATGGATCTTATTGATAATAAAGAAATACAAGTTGATCAAAGACGTTTTATCTTGCCAGTAGAAGTCATTTCAAGAGATTCAACTAAATAATACATAAAAAAAGAAGGTACTTTAAATTTTATCTAAAGTACCTTTTATATTAATATTCAATATCGTTTTCTAAATCTTTTCCTTGAGAAGCAATAACTTTTTTATACCAATAATATGATTTCTTTGGATAACGTGCTAATGTTCCAGTTCCATCATCATAACGATCAATGAAAACAAATCCATATCTTTTTCTCATTTCTTTATGACTACTTAAGAAATCAATTGGTGCCCAAGCTAAATATCCTATCATTTCAACACCATCTAATTCAATAGCGTCTGATATATTTTTAATATGTCCTTGATAATATGAAATACGATCATCATCATATACTTTTTTATCTTCTGTTAATTGATCATCAATACCAATACCATTTTCTACAATAAATAATGGTTTATGATATCTTTCATATAATGTATCTAAAGCATATCTTAATCCCATAGGATCTATTTGCCATCCCCATTCATTTGCTGTCACATAAGGGTTACTTAATTTTTCTCTAGCACCAAATAATAAATAATCTTGGACTTCTAATGGATCTTCAATACCTTCTGGTGCTTTAACAACTAATGATTGATAATAGCTAAATGCTAAGAAATCTAATTTTTGAGATGCTTCTTTAATTATATCAAGTTCATCTTGTGGATGATTAAAATCTACACCTTTATTTTGAAGATATGCTAAATAATAACTTGGATATTCTCCATTAACCATAACATCAAATGTTAAATTATTATTCATATTATCAGCAAATCTTGCAGCTTGAACATCTTCAGGTTTACATGTGAATGGATAAATAGAACCATAAGCATCCATTCCAGAAACCATAGCATTTGGGTTTTCTTTCTTAATAGCAAGTACTGCCTTTGCATGAGCTAATTGTGTGTGATGAGTTAAAGTTGCATGAAATTGTGCATCACTCATATTTTCAGGTTGTTGAGCCCCTGCAACTAATCTAGGCCCAAATGATGCTGTATTAACTTCATTGTATGTAATCCAATATTTAACTTTATCTTTAAAACGTTTTGCTACAACTGCTACATGATCAGCATAAAAATCAACAACACGACGATCCATAAATCCATTGTAATGAACTCTTAAATAATCAGGCATATCAAAATGAACCAAAGAAACAACTGGCTCAATACCTGCTTTTAATAACTCATCAATCATATCTTCATAATAAGCTAATCCTGCTTCATTTGTTTTACCATCATCTCCTTGTGGATGAATTCTTGACCAAACAATAGAAAAACGATAAGCAGTAAATCCCATTTCTTTCATATGAGCAATATCTTCTTTATAATGATGATAATGATCTGCTGCAACTGTTGTATCAGATAAAGTACTTTGTCCAGTTTCAAAACTAATTTCTAATGTATCATAAACATTTAAACCTTTTCCATCTTCTAGGTAACCACCTTCTGCCTGAACATTACTTAAGGCTGCACCCCATAAAAAATCTTTATTCATAATATTTTCCTCACTTTGTTGTCATCATAATTGTTATTTGTCCATTGAATTGGACTTTTGTATTTCTTGGAATCAAAAAATTATCTCCAACTTTTATATCTTGATTATCAACCTTTCCATTTCCTTTAACTACTGTTGCAAGTTGATAATTATCACAGATATATTCACTTTCTCCATTTATTACTAATTGAGTTACTGTAAATGAATCATTTGAAATATATACAGTTTGTTGACAATTTCCTAAATCAGTTATTTCTGGTGAAATATTATTTTTCATATCTTCAGGATCATAAGATAAACAATCAATAGCTTGTTGGAGATGTAACTCTCTTTCATTTCCTTGTTCATCTTTTCTATGATAATCATAAAAACGATATGTTATATCTGTTGCTTGTTGAATTTCATACACCACACTTCCTTTTCTAAGTGCATGTAATAATCCAGCTGGTAAATAAACAAAGTCATTTGGGTGAACGTCTAAATGACGAATCAATTCATCCCACTTTTCCTGTTTAATATATTCTTCTAAATCTGCTTTATCCTTAGCATTATGACCATAAACAATATTAGCCCCTTCACATGCTTCAATAAAATACCAAGCTTCATTTTTTCCATTAGGGAAACCTATTTGATTAGCATATTCTTTGTTAGGATGAACTTGAATACTTAAATCATCTTCTGGTCCTACTAATGAAATAATAACAGGAAACTCTTCATTTGGATGTCCAAATAATTCTTGATGATTTTCCCATAAATCTAATAATGTTTTTCCAACATAAGGTTCACTCAAACATACTGTTGAAGCATCTTTTTGAGCACTAAATGACCATGACTGCCCTATTCCTAATGGAAAGTCATCATAACCAAAATAATCTTTAACTAATGTATGTCCCCAAATTGCAGGTCTTGCAATGGGTTTAAAAAATAAAACGCTCATTATATTCCCTCCATTCTCCTTTTATTTTAAAGTGAATGTCTCCTAATATCCATAGAATCATTCGTCACAAAATAAGACGAATTATTTCATAAATAAAAAGGTTTTATGCTTCATACATAAATAAAGCAAATAAACCTACGATTGTTACAATAATTGCAAATATATTAACGATTTTAACTGTGTTTTCTTGAATCCTAAATCCATACTTACCATAAAGAAGATTATTAACTTGTTTTGCTTTTGTGCAATGATAATCTGCTAAAAGTGCAAAAACCACAACTGCAATTCGCATAAAAATACTTGTTCCTAATCCCTCTTTTATATAACCCCAAGGGAAAACAGCTAATATAAAAGCAATTGTTGTTGCAAATAGAGCTGCTCCTACATATGGATTTCTTTCATCTTTATGCTTTTCTAATCTCTTTATATCTTTCTTAGATAATAATTTTTCTTTCTCTTTCTTCTTATTATCATCATATTTTTCTTGATAGCTTCTTTGTTTTACTTTTATAACTTCTGCTCCACAACTATCACAAAATTTTGCTGAATCTTTTAATTGAGTCCCACATTTTCTACAATAAATCATATCCACACCTCGTTATTTTAAAATAATTTGAGATAAGTTCACTAATATAATAAAAATACTCAAAAAAATAGATACATAAGCATAATTTTTATTACCATTAGGTTCATATCCTTTTTTTAAATCCTGTTTATCAGTATATAAAGATAATACACCACAAATAATTGCAATTATATATATTATCGCACTAATGATGTAAGGAATTTTAACATTGCCTCCAAGAGCATTAACAACTGTTCCAATAATAAAATCAAAACCAATCAATCCAATAAGAAATAACATCATTCCTAATTTTGACCAACTATTAACTCGAGGATTTTTCTTTAATTTTGGTTTTTTTGATTCTTCATTTGTTTCAGGTAATTCTTCAACTGCCTTTCCACAATGATAACAAAATATTGAATCAACAGGTATCTCTTTATGACAATGTGGACATTCTTTCATCATTATTTCTCCTTTTCATTTTAATGAAAGAAGGCTTTTTCAAGCCTTCTTAAATTGTCAATTAAATTTTCACAAATATTTTATAATTTATTAAGCTTCAGCACCTTCAGCTTCCATTTTTGCAACTTCAGATTTTTCATATGCTTTCCAGAATGGATAGAAGATAACTAAACCAATTGCAAGGTTGATAAATACAACGATTGCTCCACCAACAGATCCACCAGCACCCATGTATCCTAAGATAGGAGATGGTGTTGCCCATGGTAAGTTCAAGTACATTTTACCAACAAATCCAATTGAAGTCAACCAATAAGTTAATGCTCCACAAACAGTATGAGTTAATACAAATGGAACTAATAAGAAACCATTCATAACAACTGGTAAACCAAACATAATTGGTTCAATAATACAGAATACTGCAGATGGTAATGCGATAATTCCTAAAGGTTTTAAATGAGGTAATTTCTTGCTTGACATAAACATATAGATTAAGATTGGCCAACAAGATGATACCCATTGAGATAATCTATTTAAGTTTGCAGTCCATACATATGGTAAATCTTTTACAGCAGTTCCAGCCATGAATGCAGTGTTATTTTCTGCAGTCCATTGTGGTAAGAATGCATTAGTAACAGCACCAGTAATATTATCACCATGTAAACCACAAGTCCATAATAATGCTGATAAGAATTGTTGTAATGTAAAGACGAATATATTATCAGCTTTTCCTAATACAGGTAATAACATTTGTCCAACCATTTCTGGAATATTTAATCCAGCTAATGTTCTAATTCCCCAACATACTAATGTAATGAAGAAATAAGGGATAATTGCTGAGAAACTGTTTGCAATTGCAGGAGGTACAGTATCTGGTAATTTGATAACGATATGTTTTTTATAACAGATATCAACAATATTAATAGCGATAGCACCAGCAATCATTGCAGTGATAAGTCCAGCTCCACCCCAATAAGTTGTTTCAAGTGCACTAGCACCAACACTTAATGTTCCATCAGCAGCTGTAACAACTAAGTTTCCAACAGCATTGTAGTTCAACAAGATAAATGCAAACATTGCACCAATAGCTCCTGTTGTTTTACTAAATCCTTTGATTTCGGCATATTCAGAACCCATAGCAATTATAATATAAATTGCCATCATTCCCATAGATAAGCTGTTAACTAATGCCAAGTCTCCAGCCCATGGTTTCATAAATGGAAGTAGTGCTGTTTCTGTTAATCCACCATCAGAACATAACAAGAAAAGTACTAAGAAAATTGACCCTACCATTGTTACTGGTAATGCAGCAACCATACCATTAGTAAGTGCTTTTACAAATGGAATTTGTCCAAACTTTGTCATTGGTCCTGCGATAACGTCAACTTTTTCCATTAAAGAATCCATAAAAGATTTCTTTTCAGACATAAAATTTTTCTCCCTTCGTTGATTTTTTAGAAACGTGTGTAAACGTTTTCTCTTTACGTTTATATCCTATCACTATTTTTTTCTTTTTTCGACACAATCAATCGGCATAACAAATGCCACAATATTTGAACTTTTATTGTAAACCCTTGATATACCTATATTTTTTTAAATTCAAAATTTTGAATTTTTTTGGGAAATCGTTTACACATTTATATTTTTCTGATATAATTCTTTACGATAAAGGAGGAAATTATATGAATTTAAAAAAGAATGAAATAGAAATTATTAAACTTCTTATATCAACATCTCACTATCTAACTTCATATGATATTGCGACTGCAACAGGTATCAATAGACGTTTGGTAAGAGATGAAATGATTCATGTGAAAGAAATTCTCAAATCTTTTAACTTTGAATTAGTTTCTAAAACATCTAAAGGATATATCATTAAAGGAAAATGTTCTGAATCTATTTCAAAACTTGAAAAGATTATTGCTGATGCAGAACGTCAACGTGAATCTGTTTTTCCTACTTTACCAATAGAAAGAAGAAACTATATCCTTAAAAGATTAATAGATGAAAATGATTATATAAAGATTGATGAACTAGCTGATGAGTTATTAATTAGTCGTTCAACAATATCTAGTGATCTCAAACGTGTAAAACATGATATTAAAAAATATCATTTATCATTTAGGCAAAAACCAAATTATGGTATATGTATCATAGGTGATGAGGTAGACAAAAGAAAACCTTTAGGTGATTATCTTTTTACCAACTTAAATGAATCAAAAATGTTTTATGATTATCTCAATTCTTATATTACTCAAAGCAATTCTGTAGAAAATGGTATTATTGATATTATTAAAAGAAACCATATTGAAATGTCTGATATTACCCTATGTGATTTCTTAATTTGTTTATCTGTGAGCGTTTCAAGAATTATGTTAGGTCATGTTATTACAAAATCTCCTGATTTATCACCCATACAAGGAAGAATGGAATTTACTGTTGCCAAAGAAATAGCTACTTTTATAGAAAATAGAATTCATTGTCATTTTAATGAATTTGAAATTAATCAAATTGCTATTCAATTAATATGCAAAAGAATAACAACAGATATAAAACCTCGTCATGAAGCATTTATTTTAGCAACAGAAATTCTTCAAGAAATCAAAAAGCAAACATTAATTGATTTTAATGATTATGGTTTTTTTTTCAAGATTTCAATTCTATATTGAAACAGTTCTTCTATGTGTTAGATATAATGAAAAAATACGTCATCCATTATATGATGAATTAAAAACAACATATCCTCTTGCTTATGAATTAGCTGAGATTACAGCAACTATCATAGAGAAACATATTCATCAATCTCTTTCTATGAGCTCACTTGCTTTCTTTACAACCATTTTTAATACTGCTATCAATAGTCAAAAGCCTCAAAAAAAGAAAGTTTTACTTCTATGTGGTTTAGATGTTGCATCTACGAAACTTAATACATTTATCATTCAAGAAAGATTTGGAAATCAAATTGATATTGTGAAAACAAGTCAATATTATAAGATATTTGAAGAAGATTTTAGTGCTTACGATTTCATTATTTCAATAGTTCCTATACATAATGATTTACCAATACCACACATTAATATTTCTCAAACCATTGATGAAGATGATTTAGATAAAATTGAAAACTACTTATCCTACTACTTTAATAAAAATAGATTAGAAACTTTATTTCATCCGAAGTTATACAAAGATAAAGTCAAACTCAAATCATTTAAAAGTATTATTACTGAGTTTAATAAAACTTTAAAAGGACAATACCCTTCAATCAAATCATTGAAGAGTAATATTATTATGAACGATCAAAAACATTTTATAACATTTTCTCATAAAATAGCTGTTCTAAAATTGAATAAAGTTCTCAACAATAACAATATTCTTTCAGTTTTATTACTAGAAAAACCTATTTCCTATAATAAACAAGATATTCAAATTATTATTTTATTTTCTTGCTTAGATAACAATCGTTATATTTTTAATACACTTACAAATATATTAGAAATTTTATCAACACATCCAAATGAAATAGATGAACTTTTAGAAAATCCAAGTTATCCTCATTTTTTATCATTATTAAAAAAATACCAATAAAACAAAGACCACTGATTTCATATTAAAATCAGTGGTTTATCTTTCTTTTGCATTTTGTATAAATAAAGTTTGTGGTTTCAATAATGGATAAATTATCAAATGATATCCATTTATATCTTCCTTATACATATCAATACCTGTTATTTGTTGATTATCATAACTTGTATAATAATATATACATTTATTCATATCACAACATGATGTATAAAAAGTCGTTTCATAGTCCTGGTCAACTAAGACACATCCTTTAATTTGTTTAACTGCTCCAAGGATATGAAAAAATTGATTGACTTCATCATATTCATTATCCATACAAATAGCATTAAGTTTAGTATAAGTTGCTCTTACAAAACGTGAAATTGAAGATGTATCTCCTGGTAAGCCTATTGCTCCCATACCCATACTATAAGCTTTTAAATCTATTTTGTTTGAAAAAGTATTTTGAGGATTTTGAATTGATAAGTGCATATAATTATTTAAAACAAATCTTTGTATATCAAATTGAGGACTATTTGTTAAAACACCTATATCATTATCATAAATCCTCATTCCATCTTTTAAGCATTCTACTGTTATGGCTTGATTTTGATCAGCGATAATCCAATGAAGTGGTGCTAAAGGAGTCTCTTCATTAAAAGAAATATTCACTAAATTTATATGCTCTAATAATTTTTTAGTTTCTTCTACACAACTACATTGTCCCAATATCCATGGAATAAATTCAAATGGTGTAATATTATCTTTAGTACTTTGATAATCTTGATAATGGGCTTCTGGAAAATTTAATCCCGCCATACTCAATCCCTTTTCATTTGTTGCATCATAATATAATGGGTAATCCTCTATGATTTTAGCAACTCCTATCATTGCATAATGTGTTTTTAAACAATGAATCTCTTTAAACGAAAATGGATAATATCGTGGTGTTATTACAATCTCTTCACCAAAAGAAAATGGTACATCTAGAGTTCGTCCAAAATAATGTTTATACGTAATACTTGTACACATAACTATATTTCTCCTTTTTATAATTATATGTCATATTT
Source organism: uncultured Erysipelotrichaceae bacterium (assembly GCA_910588075.1). GTDB lineage: Bacteria > Bacillota_I > Bacilli_A > Erysipelotrichales > Coprobacillaceae > MGBC163490. Next base: position 9,471 of record CAJUOS010000056.1, read on the forward strand.
AAACAAGCTATTCATTTGACTTATATGTTTTTTTCCATGTGAACATGAGGACAATATTCATCTAAGTATTCATCACCATATATTTGATAACCATTTTTTAAATAAAATTGACTTGCTCGCACTTGTGCTGATAGCTCAACTTTTGTATAGTTTAATTCTTTAGCTTTGTTTTCTAAACATTGTAAAATATAGCTTCCTACATGTAATTGTCTATATTCTTTTAAAACTGCAATTCTCCCTAATATGACAGAATCATTTTCACAAATCATTCTTGCACATCCTATTGCTTTTTCTTCTTGAAAAACAACTAAGTGAATACAATTTTTATCTATATCATCAAATTCATTTTTAAATCCTTGTTCTTCAACAAAGACTTCTTGTCTTATTTTCTTAGCTTCTAATGGTAATTTTTTATAAAATTGATATTTCATTTTTAATCTCCTTAGGGAAAAATATTTTTTTATCTGATTTAAATTGTTTTGATTTTAAGATTGCTGAAACAATTTCTGATTTACTTGGTAATGGAGAAAGTTTTCCATCATTAGATAAAATTTCTATTTCATTTAATTCTCCTTTTTCTCCATAATGTAAATAAGGAATTTGTTTTTGATTATCACTTATAATATAATATTTGGGATTATATCCTAATTTCTTAGCTAATTGACGAATAGATGTTTGTTCATTTTGATTTTTTAATTGTTTATATTTAAACAATTTTCTATTTAAAAATCTTATAGATAAATCTTTTAATATAGTATCATCTTCTTTTGTAAATTCTTTGAAATAATACATAATGACTGATTCATCTAAATCAATAAAATCTTGTACACTTATTTTTTGATAAAGAAAAGGTAATAAATAATCTAATTTTGTTTTCCAACAATAATTCATATCGCATAAATCTTTTACTCTTAAAAAGATAGATTGTAATAAATGTTCATAACTTCTTGCTGTGGGATGATAATAGACTTGCCAATACATATGATATCTCGCTAAAATATAATTTTCTATCGCTTGAACTCCTGATTCTTTGAAAACAATTTTATGATCACATATTCTCATTGTTCGTAAAATTCTTGACATATCATATTGCCCATATGTTGTTCCTGTCATATATGAATCTCGTAATAAATAATCCATTCTATCGGCATCTAACTGACTAGATACCATTTGAATTAAAATTTGATTAGAGTGAGTATGTTGAATAATTGCAGCCACATCTTTTGGTAAATCCTGATAGACACTTTTTAAAATCTGGTGAACTTCACTTTCTTCTAATATTATTCTTACTGTCATAGCTTCATGATTTTCATGAAAAACACCTTCAAATGAGTGTGAAAATGGACCATGTCCTAAATCATGTAATAAACCTGCACACATTACACAAAGTTTATCATAATCATTTAATGATTTTTCTACACATTCTGTTGCTATCATTCTCCTAATAACTTGATATACTCCTAAAGAATGGACAAAACGTGAATGTTCAGCACTCTGAAAAACTTGGTATGTTCCTCCTAATTGTTTTATTCTTCTTAATCTCTGCATTTCTTTGGAATTGATAAGATGCCAAATAACAAGATGATCAATTTGAATATAATCATGGATAGCATCTCTTATAACTCTTTTTTCTTTCATTTCTATACTTTTTAATGTAAATGTATTTTTAAAATCCATTCTATCACCTTCTTTCATTCATTGTAACAAATAACCTTGTTTTTATAAATAATTATTCAACTATCGTTTATTAAAAAAATTGTATTTTTGTTGTGGTTAAATGAAAAAAGTGTATAATAATAGATAGAAAAATGGAGGTATTGATAATGTTAGATAAGAAGGTTTCAGAGTTATTAAATGATCAAATTAACAAGGAGATGTATTCAGCTTACTTATACTTAGATTTTGCGAATTTTTATACAACTAAAGGACTTGATGGGTTTGCTAATTGGTATCGTATTCAAGCTAAAGAAGAAATGGATCATGCTATTGGAATTTTAAATTATTTACAAGATAATGATTATGTTGTTTCTTTATCTGCAATTGCTAAACCTGACAAAGAATTAAATAATCTTGAAGATCCAATTCATTTTGGTTTAGAACATGAAAAATATGTTACTGAACTTATTCATACTATTTATGGTGCTGCTCATGAAGTTCATGATTATAGAACAATGAAGTTCTTAGATTGGTATGTTGAAGAACAAGGTGAAGAAGAAAAGAATGCAAGTGATATGGTTTCTAAGTTTGAATTATTTGGACATGATGCTAAAGCTTTATATCATTTAAATAATGAACTTGCTGCAAGAACTTATACAACTTCATCTATCCTTGCTGGTGATGAATAATAAATGAGGTTTATCCTATGAGATAAACCTTTTTTATTTTTTAAAAACAGGTAAAAATGCTTGATGTGTTTTCTTTATACCATCTTCTAATGATGTATATTCTAATCCCAACTCTTTACAAATAGCTTCCCCATTATAAAGTTCCATTTCTTCTAAAGTTAATGGATAAGGTAAAGTATATCCTATTTCTAATATTTTTTGAATAGGTTGTTCTATCATTTGAACTTTCTGATGGCATTTTTTTAGGCAAGCATAAATATCTTGATAGTGTACACATTGAGGTGAAACAACATTATAAACTTTATTATATACTTTATTTTCAATAACTAAAATAATAGCTCTAGCAACATCTTCAACATAGACAAGTTGAAAAGTTGCAGTTGCATCTGATGGAATAATGAGCGGTAATCCTTGAACAATATATTTAATAAATTCTGATTCTCTTGGTGCATAATTGAATGGTCCATATATATTTCCTGGTCTTATAGATGTATATGAAATATGATATACTTTTTCAATATCTCTTAATTCTCTTTCTAATTGTACCTTTTGATATATATACTCTCCAATCTCTCCTTGGAAATGTCTATTTTCTAAACAATAACTTTCATCTTTATATTTTTCTCCTACTTGATGATCATAAACATCTACTGTACTTATAAAAATATAATGTCGAATAATTCCTTGATATCCTTGTATTACTTTTTTTATATCTCCAACCTGATAAGCACATAAATCAACAACAGCATCATATTCTTCTTTTGGAAGTTTTTTCCATTCATCTATATCATGTCTATCAAAAAAATATTCCTTTACTCCAAATTGTTTCATAGAATAACGTCCTCTGTTTACCAATGTTAATTCAAATTTTGTTGATGACAACATTGTAAGCACCCTACCTAAAAAATAACTTCCACCTATAATTAAAATTTTCATATTTATATCTCCCCTTTCAATTATAATCAAAGCTATGTAACCAGACAACTCATTTGCATATAAAAAGCATCAATCATATCATTATCATTGATGCTATAAATCTAATTATAAATGCTAACATAAGAATGTGCAGAAATGATCATTTAAAAATGTACAAAGTG
>CAJUOS010000057.1 GCA_910588075.1 uncultured Erysipelotrichaceae bacterium
CTTTTATTTTACAAATTAGGATGCGGACAACGTCTGCCATATGATATAATCATTATCACATTACATAATTTTGTCATAAAAAATGCTCAATAAACTACCAGCATTAAGTAATTCTTGAAACTTAATATTATTAAATTCTAATGTATAATCTGCGTTATTTCATTTACTCTAAGGATTTTTTGACAGCATTGTAATCCCAATATAGCTTTCCATCTTTTCGACACACCATTGCTACATGAGTTCCCATATATCGAATAGCTTCGGGACATTTACTTCTTGAAACTGTAGTCGAATTATACAAAACTACAATCTTAATACCTGCTTCAATCGCTTTATCACATTCATATTTTATATAGCTTCGATAATCAACAGAATATCCTCTTGCACATCTCCTTGTCCACGAATTATAACTTGAGCAATATTGACACCCTCCCGAAGTAACATTATTTGTGCTATCTCCCACAATTAGCACAAACATCTTAGAGGCATCCATTCTACTTTTTAAAGAACTTTTAATGCTACAATTTAAACTTGAATCATAGGATTGCATTAAATCATGTGCATTTGTGAATGATAAACTCCAATAACCGTTATTCCATTTATAAAGTTGATCTATGGCATCTTTATCGCCAGTCCAATCTGCTGCTATATATGTTCTTGTTCTATAAACCATTTTTATTCCTCCTTACCTATGTTATAAAGATTAATTTTTTCTTTTATGCTATCGTTTAATACAATTGAAAGTGATGATGTATTTCCAAATTGGACTTTACTTATTTCAAATGTCTCTACTATATATCTAAGTAATTCTTGTTCTGAAACAACCCCATTATTAAAACGTGTAATACCACTACCTAATAATGTAATATTGATTGGCATACCTGCATATAAAATGTCTAATTCTGTCCACATATGCATTAGGCAGGATATATAATCTTCTAGTATTAAAAATGCTCTATCATTTTCATCAAAATGAGTTAATGCTAACAGAAAATAATCTTTGACAGGACATATTGTTCCAAGTCGATATTTAACTTGTTTTCCACCATTCTTACGAACAACTCCTTTTTGAACGATATTTTCATAAAGGTGCTTTTCATTATTTACCACTAAATCTATATATTCCTTTCCATCAGAATGATGTAGAATATATTGTCCATTTAAAGATGTAGTTGAAATGATTCTATCATCTACTTGGGTGTCAAAAAATTCATTAAACGCAATAACTTTTATTCCTTCTTGATCAAAAATATCTCCATAAAATATTTTTACATTAGTACCATTTATATACATATTCTTAGAGTTTTTATGATTAGCGCAATACCACATTACAAAAAATAATATAAGAAGCACACAAAAATATATTGTTCCAACCAAAATTCTTATGCATTGATTTAGGTCAATAAACGCAAGTATAAATGATATAACACCAGCAGTTACAGAAACGAATTTAGTAAAGTTCAACCATAATTTTTTATTTGTAATCTTTACTTTCATACATGCCACCTTCTTCTACGCATAGTTAATCCATCCATATCCTTGAATACCCATATCAATAAAGTGATTCAGTAATAAGTCAGTCTTAGCATTGAATGACTCCCTATCATAGCACATTGGTAAGTCATTGTTTAAAGTAACTTCAATTGTGTGCCTTACTCTAGCTTTTGGTTGTTCATCTTTATACCAATCTACAACTAATAACTTTGAACGCTCATTAGTGATAGTTGTATATAAATGTTTTGCCGCCAATTTTACTTGTTGTTCTTCTTTTATAGTTAATTTCTTTCCTCGAATCAATAAATCATATAGTTCAAGTTCTTCCTCTGTTAAGCCTTCGAACATAGGGCGCTCAGATTCTTTCTTTAATTCTTCCATCAATTGAATCAATTGTTCATAGTAATCTTCATTTTCCGTACCACCAGCATTATATCGATCAATAATGCTCTTATAACGTTCTGAGAATTTAATACGTGTACAGTTTTTATTGATCAGCTGCTTCAATAGTCTTTCAATGAAGTCTTTCATATCATCAATTTCAATTGCTTTATAAGGAGTACGTTTGATTTCATTTCTTAATTGTTCAAAGTCCATCTTTGATAAGTCAATGACTTTAGTTCCTTTAATAGCATAGTTATATGGTGCACTATCTTCTTTAACCATAAATTGATTAGCCATAACACTTCCATCAAGAACCTGTTGCATTCTTCTACGAGCACGTTCAATCTTTTCATCATCAATGGTATTATGTAACAACCCATGAAGGTAAGATAAAGGAGAAAGGTTTTTATTTGTCCAATGAACTTCAAAAATTTCAGGTTTGGAAGATTCGTATAAATTAGTCATCGTATTTGTAATGACTTTGAAACGTTCTTTGTTTTCATCATTTGCAACAATTATATTATATGCCTCTCTTAATTTATCAAGCTTATCCAATGTATCTTCTTCAGCAATAATTTTTTCCAAATCAACACTAATACTTTTTAAGAATGTATCACCCTCTGAAATACAATCATTAAGCATTGATATTAATTGTTCCATATCTTTTGCAGGGAAATCATCTTCTTCATCACCAGTAGCATAATCACGTAATGCTTCTTTCATATACTTAAAGACATTAACATAATCAACAATAATACCACATGGTTTATCTGGATAAACACGATTTGCTCGTGCAATTGCCTGCATTAACGTATGACTTTTCATAGGTTTATCTAAGTAAAGTGTTGATAGATTTTTGACATCAAATCCAGTTAGCCACATAGCACAAACAAACACTAAGCTTAACCTATCGTTAGGATCTTTGAATCTATCCTCTAAATCTTTTCCATCAACAATGGAGTTCATTTTATCTATATGTTTTTGTAAATCTAACCCTTGATCACTAAACTTTTTAACATCATCACCATTATTCGTTGAAATAACGACTGCCATATCAACATTATTCATATAGCTGATGATTTTAGTTAATTCATCACGTTTTTCTTTCGTATCAGCCAAATTACGCTCTTTCGTCAATTCTTTGATTTCTTCTTGCCAATAATGCTGCACTTTGTCATACATTTTTACAGTTGTAAATTTATCAACCGATACAACTAAACCTTTTCCTAAGAACCCTCGTCTAGGAAAATGATGAGCAATGTCTTTTGCTACTTTATCCAAACGATCATCACGTTTAATAACTTCAAGAATACGAGAAGAAGAATTCTCTAGTAAACGTGCTTCATCTTCATTTAAATCTTCATCTTCAATGATGTCTACAATATCGTCATCTAAGAAGTTGTTTTGTAATCCAACTTCTGGCACTCTACGACTATAAAATAACGGAACTGTTGACCCATCTTCTACCGATTGTGCAAAATTATATTCAGATACATAATCACCAAACCATTGATTTGTTAACCTTCGTTTACCAAGTAATGGTGTTCCAGTAAATGCTACAAAGTTAGCATTTGGTAAAGCTGTTCTCATGTTTTCTGCTAAATCTTTATATTGTGTTCTATGAGCTTCATCAACTAACACAAAAATATCATCACGCTCTGTTAAAACGGGATATTTCTTTGTTTTGTCATAACGGAATTTATGTATCAAAGTAAAAATAAATGGTTTATTTGTTTGTAGATATTCTCGTAACTGAGCACTATTTTTTGGTCTGCATTCTTCTTTCGCTCCAATTACTTCTGTTCTGGCAAAATTTTTAAAGATTTGTGTATCTAAATCTTCACGATCTGTAATAACTAGGAACGTAAAATTACCAGAGACTTTTCGTTTTACTTTTCTAGCAAACATTATCATCGAATAAGATTTTCCACTACCTTGTGTATGCCAGAACACACCTAATTTACCATTTAATTCTTTTCGGTTATATACGGATTCCATTAAATTATTTACACCCATATATTGATGGTTTTTAGCTATAATTTTTGTCTTTTGATTTTCAAAAAGAATAAAGTTTTCTATATAATCAATCAATCTTTTTTTAACAAATAATCCATCAATAAGCATTTGGATAGATAATCCATTTTCTATGATTGCTTTACGATCAACCTTTTCTTTTTCATCATTTACCCTTAACCATTCAAAGAAATGTTCATAATATGCATTAAATGCACCAACTCTTGTTTCAATACCATTTGATAGTACACAGATTTGGTTAAAGGCAAATAAATTTGGTATGTCACGTTTATAATCTTGCAAGTTTTTATCATATGCTTCTTGAATTTTAACGATACTATTTTTTAGTTCAATAAAAACCAATGGCATCCCATTAACAAATAAGATCACATCAGGTCTTCTATAATTGTATCTACCTTGAATCCACATTTGCGACACTGCTGTAAACGTATTATTCTCAACGTTTTCAAAATCGATGAATTTTACAAACTCAAAATCTTTTTTGCCATTATTAATGACATCAATCTTTTTGTTATTACGAAGCATTTGATACAAGTTATAGTTAGTAGCAACAATATCAGTCCCACTATAATCTTTTTTATACTCTAGAACTAATTCTCCTAACTTAGATTCTGAAATAGTAGGATTTATTTTTTTCAATGATTCAAGCATAACAAAAGGAAGAACACATTCTCTTTTAGAAGAGCGTCCAGTTCCATCATTTAAATCATCACGCTTTGATGGATCACTATCACAAATAATAATATCATAATTAAAAGGATCCTTCTTTAATCTATCAAGTATAGATTGTTCAATATCATCTTCTGAAATAAAATTTGACATAGTAATCCTCCTCCCATTATTTCACTTCTAGTTTTCCAGACATAAGCCTAGGTAATAATAAGTCACGTTGCTTTACAAGATTTTCATTTTTTTTGCTGAGTATTGCTAACATTTCCAATATTGGATTTAAAATTTTATTAAATTCAGTTATTGTCTTTTTATCAGGTATAATAATTTTTAATCTACCTAAACCTCTAAAAGAGCCTACATACGGCATTGTTGAACCTATAGAAATTGATGATGCAAAATCAATTGTACTTTTTTGAAATAATGTAAGTAACACATAATTTCTATAATTAGAATCAATCGAATTAATAACAAAACATGTCTTGCGAGTAATACCATCAAAAGGAGCTAAACATACTTTATGAAAATATGGTCGCATTGCCCCAAAAAGAATGTCACCTGTTTTAAATGATTGTAAAGAACTTATCGCATTACTAATTGATTCATATCTTTTTAGCGTTATTGATTTACTATCGATACAATCAATAGGCACATAATAATCAAATGCTTCTCTTGCTTCTGTTTTTATCGACTCCCCAGTAATTTTCGCTATATCACTCAGCTTACCAATTTTCCATTCTTTTCGAATATCACATTTATCTTGTTCTGATTTTTTAGGTAATCTAGTTCTAGCAAACCATTCTTTATACAATTCTTCAGCCATTTGTTCTAATATTTTGATGCGTTTATTGTTGTTTTCAATTAATATATCGTATTTACTTAAAAAATCAGCTATTTTAAGTTGCTGTTCATATATTGGAATTTCAAATTTAACTTTTCTGATTTTTTCTAAACTAAGATTGTCTTGTGTTGTCCCCTTTGAAATTTGTTGCATATATACTTTAACCATATCCATCAGATACTTTATATATATAGTATCTGCTATTCCTTCTTTAGGAATGATTCCTACAACACTATCTGGAAAACATGCATCAAAATCCAAAATACCAGTTTCTGCGATATTTGCAGCTATAGTTAAGCATAATGTTCCTTTTTCCCATAGTTTACTCTGTGCTAGACCAACTTCATTATACGTATTCTCATAATCATTAATGTGAAGAATTGATTTTTTTATTTCTGAAGTTTGTATAAAGGGATAATTGCCTCCATATAGAATAGAATCACCCCTTGGTCGATGTTTAGATTTTCCTCTATTTATTATTGCAATATCATCAATAGTACATATATTCATAACATTTTTCATTTTATTCACCAAATAATCCTTTAATACTTTGAGATATTTGTTTTTCTAAGTGTTTGGCTTCTTGATTAAGCTTTTTCAATTCATCATTTAAAGATAACATAGTATCTTTAAATTCTTCTTTTGACATACCATCATCTTCAATAACAACACCAACATATCTCCCAGCATTTAATGAATAATCTTGGTCTTTAATTCCATCTTCACCATCAACTTTGGCAACTTTGCATAAGCCAATAACATCTTGATAAACACCATCCGGAAATCTTTCGGTTAACCAATCAATTTGTTCTTGCCAATATTCTTTATTGTCTTGTGTTTCCATGCTTGATTTATATTCGTTTAATAAATCTTGATATGCTTGAGTATTTCCTTCATACAAGCGTGTAATGATTCCTAAATTCTTAATTTGTTCATCACTAAATTTACGATGTGCTCTATCTATTTGTGTAAACACATTTCTTGCATCTATAAATAAGATTTCATCTTTCTTATCCGTATTAGGTTTATTTTTATCAAAAAACCAAAGCGTTGCAGGTAATGTCACTGTATTAAACATATTTGAAGGTAATGTTACCATTTGTGAAATAATACCTTCTTCAATCATCTTTGTTCTTATTTCTAGTTCGCTCTTTCCTGCATCAGAAGCACTATTTGCCATAACTAATGCAGCCTTTCCATTTTTATTTAGGGCAGATGCAAAGTAAGAAATCCACAAATAGTTTGCATTTGGGACAGTTTCTTTTTTGTCAGAATCTTTCTTATTAGATTTCTTTGTTTTATTTCTAGGAATCCCATATGTATTAAATCTTGGATCATCTTTTACTCTTTCATAATTAACCTCATCAACATTAAATGGCGGATTAGCCATAACATAATCAAATCTTCCTACTGCATTATATGGATCAGCATAAAATGAGTTAGCTTCTGTTATTTCTCCTCGAACATTATTTAGAAGTAAATTCATTTTCGCAATTTTATTTGTGTCAGGATCTTTTTCAACACCATAACATCTAAAATTCATTATTTCTTCATCGCTTGCATTATGATTATGCATATATCTTGCCGCTTGAACGAACATACCTCCAGAACCACAAGCAGGATCTAAAAATTGTTTGTTGCCTGGTGTTGGTTGTAATACTTCTATCATATATTGAACAACTGTTGCAGGAGTATAGTATTCACCACCATCTTTTCCAGATGTAAATTTACCTAAAAAGTATTCATAAATTTTTCCAAATAAATCAATGCTAATATCTTCTGGAATATCTTTAAAAACACGAATAACATTAGATAATAGTTCTGGTTCTTCATCTGGTACTAAGTGCCCATAAACATCTTTCGGAAGAACTCCAGCCATCGATTCATTTTCAGTTTCAATAGCAATCATAGCCTTTTTTACTAAGGTTGCTTTATTTGCGTCATCTGGTGCTTCATTTATAAAATCAAAATACGCACACTCTGGTAAATAAAAACCACATTTTTCAATAGAAACCTCTTTTAACGTTTTTTCCATACGTGTGCCTTTATATTTATTATATTCTTGATCAATATCAGCTTTAAACTGTTTATATCTAATATCAGCATAGCGTAAGAAAATCAATCCAAGAATTGGTTCCCCATAACTTATAGATGACATATGTGCACCTGCCCGTAATAAATCAGCAGAATGCCATAAATCTTCTTCTAATTTTTTTAATTCTAAATCTGTCATTTATTTTACCTCAACTTCTATACTACTTTTATCTATCACCTTCAGAAGATTCATTATCATAGATGTACTCAACAACATCTCCAAAATCACACTCCTTGAAACGGCATATTCTTCCCAAGACAATTAGCAAAATTTCTTGATTTTTTCTCATCCGCATCTTTATATTTGGTGTTATATCAGTTGCTTTTCTAAAATCTGAAATCATTATTTCCTTATCAATTAATAATTTCTATAATTTATAATATAAAACAGCCATATTTACACTCCGTATCTCTATTTATTATACTTTTTTTCTACTTAATCAGCAATAAAAACTCGCAACTACTCGCGAATAATGTATTGATTTAATAATAAATATAAAAAGTATTTCTACAAATTTATTATATATGCTTATTGAATATATTGTAAAATCAATTTAAATCACTATATAATTCTTTATCTATCATTTTTATCTCATTTATCAAAACGCATTTATCTTTTCCTACAAAAAAAGTGGGTGTCTTACCCACCAATAGATGGACCCAGGTCTTACGACCAGCCCAACAAATAGATTTTTTCTACAAATAAAATATATCACACCTATCAAAAAATACAAATCAAATCAATTTTATATCTAAATTAATAACTTCAAATTTTTTTATAATATAAGCTTATCTCTTTATTACAATCCCAAGTTCTTTATGAAAATATTTAAGAGTAGAATATTTATACTTTCTTTCAAATTGCTTGATATGTAATGGTACATGACCATTAACATGCTCAACATAATCATGTATATATTTTTCTAAATTCTTATGGATATGATCTTCTTGTTTTTCAAATTCTTTGTATTCATCAATATCAATAGTGGAGCTTTCACCAATATAATAATCTTTTGAAACAATAACAAGTTTAGAGAAATCTAATCCTGATTGATGCTTTTTACTTCTATTAGAAAATTTGAACTTATAGCCATTATTATGCTTCATTTCTGTTCTAAAAGGTACACATACATAACAATCTGCTAAATAATCAATCTCAAATAAGACAACATCATAACTTCTTTCCTCTTTTGTTAAAATTTCTTGATATTGATCATGAGGATAATCTTTATAAAATTGTTCACTTAACTTTTTTATTTCATAATCATACACTTTACTTATCCTTCTTTTCTCTAAAAAAATAAGAGGAACCTGTTATAGATTCCTCTATCTTGCATCCTTGAGCCATTTTTTATTTTACCGATGTGTCTTTGCTCTCACACATCATCATCGCTCGGTCATTTTTTATTTTACCGACGAGTCAGAACCGTCACTCGTCATCATAGGATGCTTTGAGGTTGAACACCTCATTATTAATATGCACCAAATATGCATTTAATAACAATATAAATGAAAGTTTCCTTTCATCTATATTATACTCACTCAAATAAAAAAGTCTATAATTTTCAGTCTTAAAAATCACATATAGATAATTTCACGATTTATAATTTCTTCAACACAATTTTGAATATTATTCATTTCCTGAACCCATTTCATCTGATCTTTTTCTTTAAATTCTTCAGTAATATTTCTTTTTGTTTTATACTGTTCAATTAGTCTATCATATAATGCATTTGCTTCATCATCTATCATTTGTAAATGTTCATTTAATTCACCACTTGTTAATAAATTTGTATAAACGATTGGTCGATACTGTTTTAAATACTGTAATCTTTTTCTACCAAACCTTGTTAAATGAATTTCCTTTTGAGATGGTAATGTGAGTTTTGGATACAATAATCCATTAATTTCTTCATATTCTATTTTCATCTTGCTCTATCCTTCATTTCATTTTTTGTGAGATTTTGTTCAACTCTTTCCATTGATTTAAGACTTCTTTCTTTTAAATCATCACACATTCTGACTTCTTTACGATACCATTTGATTTCTTCGTTATACTCACTAATTAATGCTCTATATTGTTTTTCTTTTTCAGGTTCATCTTTAAAGCTTCTTATCTTGTTATAACAGTGTCTTCTTTTTCTGATAAAATCATCCAATTTAACTTGATTATCATCTTTATATTTATCTAATTCTTCAATACTGTTGATATTGTTTTGACACATCATCGTGACCTGATGAGTGATTTCTTCTAAACGAACAACTGCTTCAGCAACTTCCTTTGGACATTTCCTCATACGTGAATAGTTTTTAGGAAGTATACCTATTTCATACTGCCAACGAATAAATCGTCTTGCTAGTGGAGTGAGATAACCTTTTCTATATTCTCTATAATAAGGTTCAACAACTGTATAATATCTTTGATATGCTTTATTTTCAACTGGATGTGTCAATGGCTTGTTATCTATTCTGTTTTCAATATCATCAATACTATATTCTCCTTCTAATTCACTTACAGAAATGAATTTTCTTGCGTCAGGGTGTCTAAAATGTATATCATTTCCATCCTGTTTAATTTCATATCCTTCAAATCTCATGATTTGAAGAAATGATGTTAAGGTATTGCTTTGATCAATAGCTAAATCAATATCATTTACTATTAATCGTTTAATTCTTTTAATGAAGTGATGATTTGATTTTCTATTTTGAGATGGTTGTTCAATCACTGAAAGTTTATACTTTCTGCATAAATCATCAGAAGCATTACGCATAGCTCTATAATCAGCTTTTGTATTACAAAATCTATGACCATCTTTAAATGATGTAGCATTAATGACGATATGATTATGAATATTATCAGTATTGATATGAGTTGTAATAATGACTTCAAAATTATCTGTCCATAGTTGTTTTGCAAGTTCAACACCTATTTGATGAGCTAAATCTGCTGATACTTCATTTCCAAAAAATGACTGATAGCCATGAAAACAGACAATTTCTTTCTCATCATTAAACATCTTTTTTGTATTGTTCATGGATTGACAAGGATCATTTTCATCACAGTTGATACAGGTCACATATCTTCTTTGAAGTGTCTTTTCTTCATTGGAAACATAATGAACTGTATCAATAAGTGATGAAGTCTTTTCGATATTATAGACATAATCAATAATATGATCCAGTCTATCGGTAACTTTCCATAATTTTGTTGTTGCCATTAGACACCTTTAACAATTTCATCAAGTTCTTTCATATTTGATGAAAGGTTTTCTAATATCATTTCTAACTGTTCCTTGTCAATTTGCTGATATTCAAGACTTAATGAAATGAGATTTTTAATATGTGAAGATAATTCATTAAACTGATTAATCAAATGGTAATAATCAATATTCGGCAGTTCTTTCACTTCTTTATTCAACACTAGATAAAGAAGAAACTTTTGAACACTCATAGAAGCTTTATCAGCTTTATTTTTCAATAATTCAAATTCATCGTCATTCAATCTAAAACTCACTTTATTTTCTCGTTTTCGCAAATTACATCACACTCCTTTGTTTATCATTCGTAAGAATGCGGTTGTTTTTGGACTCCCAAAAACGTTGCTTGCTAATCCATTATCTCGTCATATCTAATGACGATATGACGATTACTTTTAATCAAAAACAAATCGTCATACCGTCATCATTACAATTCTTCATTGCCATGATAAATCATTTTAATTGGTCTTGCTTTTGTTGTTTTCTGTCCCTTTTCATATGTTATAAAATTATCTTCAAGTATTGTTTTATTTACTTTGAGTAGACACTGCAACTTCTTTGCACTTATTGACAAATTAAGTTTTGAACATAAATCTAAATGAGTCCCGTAAAATTCTTTCTTTGCTACAAGATAATGAATAACTCGAATAAGATTTTCATCAATATCTTCATCTATTTCCTCATCGTCTACAATGGAAAACAACATTCTCTCATCTTATATTAAAATCAGTTGATCATCCGGAATATCTTTACCTGTAATGTGTAATTCTTTTATTTTAAGATTCAAACTTTTTCTAAAAATAACCATCATACTATCTACAGCAGCTGTGATCCCTCTAGAACCGTAAATGCTATCAAATGGATTGTTAAAATCAATGGCTTTTTTAACATGTGTTACTAATAATATACATACATGATACTTCATACCTAATTCATGCATTTTAGAAACTTCTTCATATTCTAAATCATACTCAGTTTTTTGATTTTTTCTTATTTTTGCAAATGTATCAATAATAATCAGATTTAAATGAGGACTCTTTTCTTTTTTCTCTTTAATAACTGATTCTAAATCAAAAAATGGATCATATGCATTTTCAAAACGTATATCAAGTTGACTGTTTAGTTTACAATTAAATCTTTTTATTCTTTTTCTTATCTTTGCTTTTGGATCTTCCAAAGCAATATATAGAACTGTTCCTTGTTGAACATTTTTATTTAAAAAACTTTGACCAGTCGAAACAGAAATTGCCAATTGTAGACAAAAGAAAGTTTTTCCTATTTTTTGAGGAGCACCTATGACACTTACACCAATAGGTAATAAGTTTTCAACAACATCTTGTTCCTCATTAATATCTAGTTGAATTAAATCAAGTACATTTATTTCTTTTGTTTGAGAAAAATCTTTGTCATTATTACATTTATTCATTATTAATTTCCTTGTTTTCTTTCATACTATTAATAAGCTCAATCATTATATAAATTGGTTCAAATAATTCTTCATTCAACTTTTCGATATTATCAATTTCTCGTAATGCCTTCAATATAAGTTCTAAATGTTTACCAAATTGAATAAACATATAAGGATTTCCATAAGCGTTAATTTGAGAGTGTAGAACACTCTCAAGATAGTATTCTTGTTTGGTTCTACACCCACATAATTGGATTCTTGTTTCTAAAATTTCTCTTTCTTCTGGAGAAATTCTAAAAGTAACATATTGATTTCTCCATCTATTTTTCTTATCAACATTTTTAACTGACATGATACATCAACTCCTTTTCATTATTTAAATCATTTGCCACTTCACTTTGTACTGATGGGAATAAATGTGCATACATATAAGTGATTTCAATACTTTCATGTCCTAATCTATCGGCTATAGCTACTACTGTATAACCTTTCTGAATAAGCAATGAGCAACGCGAATGCCGTTACGGTATAATAACGACAAACGGAAAAAGCCTTGATTTTCAAGGGGTT
>CAJUOS010000058.1 GCA_910588075.1 uncultured Erysipelotrichaceae bacterium
GAGAAAAGAAAACTGAAGAATTATTTAAATCCTCCAGTTATATTATAGAGCCAAAAAGCGAGAAATAAAATCTCGCTTTTAATATAATCTACGACATGTATACCATTCACGTTGCCAGTATGAATAACTTAAATCAGCAACTTGTATTGCTTTGCCAGTTGATGGGGCATGTACCATTTTATTATCACCAATATAAATACCTACATGGTGGACACCGCTAGAAGCACCATTACTACTAAATAAAATAATATCACCAGCTTGTAAATCATCTCTAGAAATTTTTTTACCACAAGATAAGAGAGATTTTGTATATTGAACACCAATATTAACTCCACATTGGTAATGTGCCCAATTGACAAGTCCAGAACAATCAAATTGTGTTTGATTAGGATTTTTAATAGCTGACATGCTATGAGAACCACCCCAAACATACATATAACCTTGACGTGTTAAAGCTTTATTAGCAATTTTTAAACCTAATTTTTCATCAGAAGAAAGCTCATTATCTTCACTTGGTTGATCTTGATCGTTTGATGGTTTATCATTTTGATCAGGTTTAGGATCATTATCTGATGGTTTAGGTTTACTAGGTTTTTTCTTTGGTGTTGCTTGATTGATATTATTGACTTTTGATTCATCAGAAGCCTTTTTTATAGCTGCTAAATTTTTTTGAATATCTTCTATTGATTCTTGATTTTTTGATATTTCAGATGAATTGCTAGCAATTTCTCTGTTTTGCTTTTCTAATAATGCAAAGTATTTTTCTTGTAATGTTTTTTGTTGTGCTTGTTCTTTTTTAAGAGAATCATTTAGAAGAGAAAGAGTATTTTTTTGCTTTTCTACTTCAAGAAGACTGTTTTTTAAGTCTTCAATAATTTCTTTTTCATAACTTGTAATTTCATTAACATAAGTTATTCTTCTAAAGAAATCAGATATATCATTAGAACTATATAAATAAGAAATAAGCATATTTGAATTAAGAGAAGTTTGCATACTATATAGTCTATCTTCTAATAATTTCTTTTTCTTGTTTACTTTTTGATTTAATGATTGAATACTTTTATTAACATATGTTAATTCTTTTTGTGCTTCACTAATCCTTTTTGAATATTCTAAAAGTTCTTTTTCTATATTTTCTATTGTTTTTTTAGTTTCTTTAACTTCTTTTTTTGTTTCTTTTGATTCTTTGTTTAATTGTTTATTTTTATCATTAAGATATGTATTAAATTCTTTACAAGTTTTTTGTTGTTTATTTGTAAGTTTTGAAGATGAGCATAATTTAATATATTTTTCTTCTTTTCCTGCAAAGTCTTCTGCTTTTGTTAGAGTCGTTAATGAAAAAGTTGTTATTAAACTTAATGTTATAAGTCCAATAGATAATTTCTTTTTATTCAAAAAACATTCCTCCTTTTTAATAAATATAAGTTAATTATTATTTTAATATCTTTTTGAGGTGTGTCAATAGATGTTTAATCTTTTTATAAAAATTTTGTGTTCTTTTTCTAAAAAATGGTAATTTATATTATTGGGTATAGTTTTAAGTCTTTCTATAAAAAATTATAAAAATATAAAAATATTTTCTGAATAAACAATATATTAATATTTAGAAAAATCAAAGTTTTTATAGCGTAAAAGAAAAAGGGATAAATCCCTTATTTCCTAGCTTCAATAACTTGTTTTTGAACAAGATCAGGAGCAAATTCATATCCCAAAAACTCCATATCAAAGAATCCTTGTCCTTGTGTCATTGATCTCAAATCAACAGCATAGTTCATAACTTCAGCTTGAGGAGCTTCAGCAGTAATTTTAATCATACCATCTTCTAAAATATCACTTCCCATGACACGAGCACGTTTTTTATTAAAATGGCTCATAATATCACCTGTATATTGTTCAGCTATATATACATGTAAAGTTACAAATGGTTCTAATAAAGTAGGTTTTGCTTTTGGTAAGGCTTCTTTAAAACACATAATTGTTGCTGTTTTAAATGCCATTTCAGAAGAATCAACACTATGATAAGAACCATCTATAAGTGTTGCCTTTAATCCTAAAACAGGATAATTAGCTAAAACACCTGTTTTTGTAGCTTCAATAAGTCCTTTTTCCACAGCGGGGAAATAAGCTTTAGGAACAGCTCCACCAAAAACCTTTTCTTCAAAAATATAAGGCTTTTCATAATCGTGTGAAGGCTCAAAAGTGATTTCAACATCACCATATTGTCCATGTCCACCAGATTGCTTTTTATATTTATATCTGTGTGTTACACTACCTCTAATTGTTTCTCTATAAGGAATAATAATATTATCTAATTTAACATCTATTTTAAATCTTGTTTTAAGTTTTGCAACAACTGTATCAATATGAATATCTCCCAAACCATATAAACATTGTTGCTTTGTTTCAGGATTATTAACAAACTTTAATGTTTGATCTTCTTCTAATAACTTGGAAATAGCATTTGTAATCTTTTCTTCATTACTTTTTCCTACAGGAATAACAGATTTACCAAAATAAGGATGAGAGAAATGAATAGGTTCATAAACAATACGATAATCTAAAGTACATAAAGTATCATTTGTTTGTGTATATGTTAATTTTGATAAAGCACCAATATCACCTGCACATAATTCATCAACTTCAATCAAATCTTTTCCTTTCATAATATAAAGCTTATTAATTTTTTCCACTTCTTTTTTTTGAACATTATATAAAGACATACCTGTATAAATATGACCAGTACATACTTTTAATAAAGATATTCTTCCAACAAAAGGATCAGCAATTGTTTTAAATACAAATAATGATGGTGCTAATGATTCATCAAAACCAATTAAATCATCTTCATCTGTATCAATATTTTTAACAACCATTGAATTAACCATATCGCCAGCAGCACTAAAGAATGCAACCATAGAATTTAGAACGATTTGAATACCAATTTGATTTGTTCCAGAAAGAACAGGAATTAAACTATGATTCATGACACCTTGTCTTAATGCCCATGAAATTTCTTCTTTAGTAAAAGGTTCTTCATTAATATACTTTTCTAATAATTCATCATTAGTATTAGCAACTGCTTCATCAATCATATCCTTAATAGGCATAATTTCATCCCACATATTATCTGGAATAGGGCAAGCATGAGTTTGTTCACCTTCAAAATAACGTCCTTCCATTTTCGCAACATTAACATATCCAACCATTTTATTGCCTTCCATAATAGGAACTTGGATAGGTGCTATTGCTTTTCCATAAGTCATTTTTAATTCTTCTAACTTTTCTTTGTACTCAGCATTTGGATAATCCAAACCACTTATATAAATCATTTTTCCCTTGTCTTGTGCTTGATGCATAGCCTGTTTTGTACCAACACTAATACCTCTTGTTGCAGGAACAACAATTAAAGCACTTTCTGCAACTTTTAATGCAGCTTCTACTTCACCTACAAAATCAAAAGAACCTGGAGTATCTAAGATGTTGATTTTACAATGATTCCACTCTAATGGAATAACTGATAATCCAACAGATGATTGTTTTTGGATTTCTTCTGGAGAATAATCACTAATTGTATTCCCATCTTTAATATTCCCAATTCGATTTGAAATACCAGCCCTATAAGCCATTGCTTCTATAACGCTGGTTTTGCCACTCCCTGAGTGACCTAACACTACAACATTACCAATTTCGTTTGAATGATAAGTTCTCATTTCTCTCATCCTCCTTTTTAAGATTTTCTTTCTTTTATTCTATCATATTTTTTTAATGATGAAAACGGTTACATAATAAATATAATGAAATTTATTTGCAAAGATGGTATGATAAGAATAAGGAGGGATCAACATGGAAGTTGGTTTGATTATTGGAATGTTTATTGCCAGTGCTGTGGCATTAGATTGTTTGTATAATCAAAGAATTAAAACAACAGGAGCATTATTGATTGTTAATTTATGTTTAACTGTTGCTTTTGCATATCAATTTAAACAAATGGAAAAGATTTTTTATATTTTCTTAACACTTGTAGGAATTGTTGTTTTATTTTTTGCAATACGCTTTTACTTAAGAAAAAAGAAAGAAACAGCAATGGTTATTGATGCAGACCGTATGATTGAAGACAAAGAAGAATAGGAGATAGTCATGGAAAAAATCAAATTTGAAATAGAAATGAAAAATGGAAAAATCATGAAAGGAGAACTTTATCCTGAAATCGCACCAATAACAGTTCAAAATTTTATTGATTTAATTCAAAAAAACTTTTATGATGGCTTGATTTTTCATAGAGTTATTCCTGGGTTTATGATTCAAGGTGGTGGTATGGATGAAACAATGACACCAAGAGAAACAAAGGCTATTAAGGGAGAATTTAAAAGTAATGGGATAGAAAATTCTTTATTGCATACAAGAGGTGTTCTTTCAATGGCAAGAACAATGATTAAAGATTCAGCATCATCACAATTCTTTATTATGCATGAAGATGCGCCACATTTAGATGGAGACTATGCAGCATTTGGGAAAATTATTGAAGGATTAGATGTTGTTGATGAAATTGTTAATGTATCTAGAGATTTTAGTGATTGTCCACATACACCAATTGTCATAAAAACAATGAGGTTATTACCATGAAATTATTTATCTTAGAAAATTGTCCTCATTGTCGACGTGCAAGACAGTGGATTAAAGAATTGTGTGAGGAAAATCCATTATATAAGGAAATTCCAATAGAACTTATTGATGAAGCAAAAGAAAGTCAATTAGCTGACTCTTATGATTATTTTTATGTGCCTTGTTTTTATGATAATGATATTAAGTTACATGAAGGTGTTGCAAGTAAGGATATAATAAGAGATATTTTTGAAAATTATTTAAGGAGAAACGGGAAATGAATATTTTAGTTGCTGGAGGAACAGGCTATATTGGTAGCCATATTTGTGTAGAATTGATTGAAGCTGGTCATGATGTTGTTGTAATTGATGATTTTTCAAATTCAAGACCAGAGGTTTTAGATAGTATTGAGAAGATAACTGGGACAAGAGTTAAATTCTATGAATTTAATATTTTAGATGAAGAAAAAACAGAAAATGTATTTAAAGAAAATCAATTAGATGCTGTTATTCATTGTGCAGCATTTAAAGCTGTTGGAGAATCAGTGGCTAAGCCTATTGAATATTATGAAAATAATTTAATGACGACATTGATTATGGCTAAAATGATGAAAAAATATCAAGTCAATAGCATTGTATTTAGTTCAAGTGCAACTGTTTATGGTGATCCAAAAGTTGTCCCTTTAACAGAAGATTGTCCTTTAGGAGAAACAACAAATCCATATGGAACAAGTAAGGCAATGATGGAAAGAGTTTTAACAGATGTACAATTTGCAAATCCAAATATGTCTGTTACTTTATTACGTTATTTTAATCCAATAGGAGCACATGAATCAGGATTAATTGGAGAAAATCCAAAAGGTATTCCAAATAACTTAATGCCTTATATTATGAAAGTAGCAACAGGTGAATTGCCATGTTTGGGTATTTTTGGAGATGATTATGATACACCAGATGGAACAGGGGTAAGAGATTATATTCATGTTGTAGATTTAGCAAAAGGACATGTTTTAGCTATTGAGAAATATCAAGAGCCAGGTGTTCATATTTGTAATTTAGGAACTGGTAGAGGTTATAGTGTTTTAGAAATTGTTCATGCTTTTGAAAAAGTGAATCATGTAAAAGTAAATTATGAAATAAAAGAAAGAAGACCAGGAGATATAGCAACTTGTTATGCTGATCCAACTAGAGCAAAGGAACAATTGGGTTGGGTTGCAGAAAAAACATTGGAAGATATGTGTCGTGATACTTGGAACTTTGCTAAAAATTATAAATAATACATTGAAGGATTATATCTTTTCATTGAATTGATATAATCTTTTTTATATGATTATTATAAGAAGGTGATTTTATGATTGTGAGAAAACATTATTTATTTTATGGAAGGGTACAAGGTGTAGGTTTTCGTTTTACAACTTATCAAAAAGCAATTCAATATCAATTAACAGGTTGGGTTAGGAATACTTATGATGGTCATGTTGAGGCGATTTTTCAGGGAGAAGAAGAATATATAAGAGATTTAGTTCGTTATTTACATAGTGATTCATATATTCACATTGATCATATGGACATAGAAAGTTTAAAAGTTTTAGATGACGAGAGATCATTTGAAATTAAGTATTAAAAATGAATACTTTCAGTTATTTGGTTTTATAAGTTTCGCATATGATAAGTCAATTTATTTTATATAAATGTATTAATAGGGACTTTTAAGTTTATAAGGAATTATAGATTAAATATTTATGAGAATAATCTTTTCATATAACGAAAAATAGAGTATAATATAAGACGTTGTTGAAATATAAATGATATTAAAATCAAAAAGTATTGAGTCTCAATATTTTTTGATTTTCTTTGTAAATAAAAATATTTGTAAGTTATAGAACATATCGCTTTTTTTTTGATATGAAGTTATGTTAAACTTAAGGCACTTAAGAAAATCACACAGTAAAAATGTGTAAAAATATATAGAGACTGTTGTTATTTCTGTAGTAAAAGGGAGGAGAAGAAAGAATGAAGATTATTAAAAGAAATGGTAAAGAAGTCCAATTTGATGAATTAAAAATTACTGCTGCAATTGAAAAAGCGAATAATGAGGTTGTTGAAACTGAACGTTTAACAAATGAAGAAATTGATAATATGACAAATAATGTTAAATATCAATGTGAAAAGATTAAACGTGCTTTAAGCGTAGAAGAAATACAAAATTTAGTTGAAGATGAAATTATGAAATTAAATGCTTTTTCAGTTGCTAGAAAATACATTACATATCGTTATAAAAGAGCATTGGTTCGTAAAGCAAATACAACTGATGAACAAATTTTAAGTTTAATAGAATGTGATAACGAAGAAGTTAAGCAAGAAAATTCAAATAAAAATCCTACTGTTAATAGTGTGCAAAGAGATTATATGGCAGGAGAAGTGAGTAAGGATATTACAAAAAGGTTATTGTTACCTGATGATATTGTAAAAGCACATGAAGAAGGAATTATTCATTTCCATGACTCTGATTATTTTGCTCAACATATGCACAATTGTTGCTTGGTTAATTTAGAAGATATGTTACAAAATGGAACAGTTATTAGTGAAACAATGATCGAAAGACCAAAAAGTTTTTCTACTGCTTGTAATATAGCTACACAAATTATTGCTCAAGTTGCAAGTTCACAATATGGTGGACAAAGTATTAGTTTATCTCATCTTGCACCTTTTGTTGATGTGAGTAGACAAAAGTTTAGAAGAGAAGTACGTGAAGAATTTGAACAAGAGAATATTGCAGTTACAGATGAACAAATTAATGAGTTGGCTGAATTACGTGTTAAAAATGAAATTAAACGTGGTGTTCAAATGATTCAATACCAAGTAATTACTTTAATGACTACAAATGGACAAGCACCTTTTGTTACTGTATTTATGTATTTAAATGAAGTTGCTGAAGGACAAACAAAAGATGATTTAGCAATGATTATTGAAGAAACATTGAATCAAAGAATTTTAGGTGTGAAGAATGAACAAGGTGTATACGTAACACCTGCATTCCCTAAATTAATTTATGTTTTAGAAGAAGACAATATTCATGAAGATAGTCAATATTGGTATTTAACTGAGTTAGCAGCAAAATGTACTGCTAAACGTATGGTTCCTGATTATATATCTGAAAAGATTATGTTAAAATTAAAAGTAGATAAAAATGGTGATGGAAATTGCTACCCTTGTATGGGATGCCGTAGTTTCTTAACACCTTATGTTGATCCTGATTCTAATAAAGCAAAGTATTATGGACGTTTTAATCAAGGTGTTGTAACAATTAACTTAGTAGATGTTGCATGTTCATCTAAACGAGATATGAAAGAATTTTGGCGTATTATGGATGAAAGATTAGATTTATGTTATCGTGCTTTAATGTGTCGACATGAACGTTTAAAAGGAACACCAAGTGATGTTGCTCCTATTTTATGGCAATATGGTGCTTTAGCAAGATTAAAAAAAGGAGAAACATTAGATAAATTATTATTTAATGGATATTCTACAATTTCATTAGGATATGCAGGACTTTGTGAATGTGTCAAATATATGACAGGAAAATCACATACTGATCCAGATGCTACACCATTTGCTTTGGAAGTAATGCAATATCTTAATGATAAATGTAATGAATGGAAAGTAAAAGAAAATATTGATTTTAGTATTTATGGAACACCAATTGAATCAACAACATATAAATTCTCAAAATGTTTACAAAAACGTTTTGGAAAAATTCCTGGAGTTACAGATAGAAATTATATTACAAATAGTTATCATGTTAATGTAACAGAAGAAATAGATGCATTTGAAAAATTAACATTTGAATCACAATTCCAAAAGTTATCACCTGGTGGGGCTATTAGTTATGTAGAAGTTCCAAATATGCAAGATAACATTGATGCTGTTTTAACTGTTATGAAACATATTTATGAACATATTATGTATGCAGAGTTAAATACAAAGAGTGATTATTGTATGGAATGTGGATATGATGGCGAAATTCAAATTAAAGAAGATAGTGATGGTAAATTAATTTGGGTATGTCCAAATTGTGGAAATAAAAATCAAGATAAAATGAGTGTGGCTAGACGTACTTGTGGTTATATTGGAACACAATTCTGGAATCAAGGAAGAACTCAAGAAATTAAAGAACGTGTTTTACATTTATAAAATAATAAAGAGAAGACGCTGAAAGAATCTTCTCTTTTTTATCATAAAATAATAAAATGAAAGTAGAAAAAGACATGATAAATAAAGGAGATGTTTTTATGAATTATGGAGAAATAAAAAAATCAGATATTGCTAATGGATTAGGAGTAAGAGTATCTTTATTTGTTTCGGGGTGTACACATCATTGTAAAAATTGTTTTAATCAAGTAACATGGGACTTTGATTATGGGCAACCTTTTGATAATCGTGCTAAACAACTTGTTATAGAAGCATTAGCTCCAGAATATATTGCAGGATTAACACTTATAGGAGGAGAGCCGATGGAACCTTCTAATCAAAGAGCGTTATTGCCTTTTGTAAAAAAAGTAAAAGAACTTTATCCTAATAAAAATATATGGTGCTATACAGGATATTTGTTTGATAAAGAATTATTAGAAGAAAGTCGAGCAAGATGTGAAGTAACAGATGAATTATTATCTTATATAGATATAATTGTTGATGGACGTTTTGTAGATGAAAAAAAAGATATAACATTAAGATTTAGAGGAAGTTCAAATCAAAGAATTATTCAAGTACAACCTTCTTTAGAAAAGGGAATTGTTGTTTTATCTGAATTAAATAAACCAAGAAATTAAACTTTCAAGTTATAAAAAATAGTTTGTTAATTTTCAATAAAAATGTTAACTTTGTATGAAAATTAAAAATTATAATTATTAAAAATAAAAAAATCCTAAAAATGGCTAGAAATTTATATATAAATTATATATAATGTATTAGGCAGTGAAAGGAGGAATTTCCTAAGTGAAAGAAGGTATTAGAAAAGAATATAAAAAAGTTTATGATGCTTCTACTAAAAGAATAGATTTAGTAGATGTACCTGAATTTAATTTTATTATGATTGATGGGATAGGAAATCCTACTGTGGAAGAATTCAAACTTAAATCTGAGGCTTTATATATATTATCAAAAGCTATTAAGGATTATTTTAAAGAAAAAATGGATTTATTGTATTTGATTTCACCATTAGAAGGTTTATGGGATACATATGATAATAGCCAATTTGATGTAACTAGAAAACAAATGATTAAGTTTACATTAATGATTGCACAACCTAAATTATTAGATGAAGAAACATTTGAAAAAATAAAAGAACATATTGCTGAAAAAAAGGATAATCCTTATTTGTTAGATGCTTATTTAAAAAGTATGAAAGAAGGTAAATGTGTTCAAATGTTACATAAAGGAGCATACAATACAGAAATAAATACAACAAAACAGATTATGGAATATATTACTATTCAAGGAATGAAACTTGTTGGTTTACATCATGAAGTTTATTTAAATGATTGTGAAAAGGTAGCAACAGAGAAATTAAAAACGATTGTTAGATATGCAATTGAAGAGGAAGGGGTCTAACCCCTTTTTTTAGGAGGATATCAATATGTTATGTGTATCATGGAATGTTAATGGGTTAAGAGCATGTGTAAAGAAAGGTTTTGCAGACTTTTTTAAGGAAATTGATGCAGATTTTTTTGCTATACAAGAAACAAAATTACAAAAAGAACAAATAGATTTAGAATTTAAAGGTTATACTTCATATTATAATGATGCTATAAAAAAGGGGTATAGTGGTGTAGCAATTTATACAAAACATAAACCTAAATCAGTTGTTTATGGAATGAATAAAGTTGAACATGATCAAGAAGGACGTATGATTACATTAGAGTATGAAGATTTTTATTTTGTTGGTGTTTATACACCTAATTCAAAAAGAGGATTGGAAAGATTAGATTATCGTCAACAATGGGAAGATGATTTTAGAGAATATGTTTCATATTTAAAATCAAAGAAATCGGTTATTATTTGTGGAGATTTAAATGTTGCTCATCAAGAAATAGATTTAAAAAATGATAAAACAAATCATGGTAATTCAGGTTTTACAGATGAAGAAAGAGAAAAAATGAGTTTACTTCTACAAAGTGGTTTTGTTGATTCATTTAGATATCTTTATCCCCAAAAAGAAATGTATTCTTGGTGGTCATATATGTTTCACGCAAGAGAGAAAAATATGGGATGGAGGATTGACTATTTTTTAGTCTCTGAAAATCTTAAAGATAAAATAAAAGATGCATATATCTATACAGATGTTATAGGTTCAGATCATTGTCCTATTGGAATATTATTGGAGGAAGAAATATGAAATATATGATTTTATCAGATATACATGGCTCATATGACGATTTAAAAAAAGCGATAAATATTTTTGAAGAAGAAAAAATGGACAGAATAATTCTTTTAGGAGATTTATTATATCATGGACCAAGAAATCCTTTGCCAATAGGGTATAGTCCTAAAGATGTTGTTGAATTACTTAATCAATATAAAAGTAAAATAATGGCAGTGAGAGGAAATTGTGATGCAGAAGTCGATCAGATGGTTTTAGATTTTCCTATAAGGGCAGATTATCTTGAATGTTATTTAGATGGACATCGTTTTTTTATAACGCATGGACATCTTTATAATGAAGAAGAATTACCCTTGATTAATGAAGGCGATATTTTAATGTATGGACATTTTCATAAGCCTATTGCTAAAAAGAAAAATGGAATTTATATATTTAATCCATCTTCACTTTCTTTACCAAAAGAAGGAGTTAAGAGTTTTGGGGTTTATGAAAATCATGAATTAAAGATTGTTTCATTAGAAAAAACACTTATTAAGAAAATAATTTTATAGTTTTCTCAAAAAAATGAAAAAAAACCGTGAAATCAAATGAAAAGTATGGTATTTTTAATATGATGAGGTGAGGAAGATGGCAAAGTATAAAGATATTGCTAATGATATTCGTCAAAAAATAGTTAATCAGGAATATACTTTTGGACAAAAGCTTCCTTATGAATATGTATTATGTATGAGCTATCATTGTAATAAAGAAACAATGAAAAAAGCTTTAGACATTTTAGTGAAAGAGGGACTCATCATAAGACGACGTGGAGCAGGAACATTTGTTAAGGATTATGATCCTTCAAGTGAAGATAAGACCTATTATTCAGGGAGAGGGTTAACTGCAAGATATGCAGGAAAAAAAGAAGTAACAAGTCAAGTTATTGAGTTTGAGGTTATTCCTGCTGACGAGCATTTATCAAAAAAACTCCAAATTGATATTGGAGATTTTGTTTATCATATTATTAGGGTGCGTTTTTTAGATAAGATACCACATCTTATTGATATTAGTTATATGCCAATTAGCATAATTCCTAATCTGAAATTAGAAAATTTAAAAGGTTCTATATATGAGTATATAGAAAAAGTGTTAAAATTAAAAATACAAAGTTGCCATTTAACAATTAGTGCAGCATTATCGACACCTTTAGAGCAAGAGTATTTGGGTTTAAAGGAATGTGAACCTTATATTCAAGAAGAACAAATTTCTTATTTGATTAATGGGGCTATATTTGAGTATACTTTGGCAAGACATCATTATAATAATTTTGAATTACAGACAATTGTTTTAAAAGAATAAGGCTATGTAGGAGGAGGACATAGTCTTTATTTTTGTAAAAAATATGTCGTTTTTTAGTAAAAAAACGCCTAATATTGACGTTTTTTGTGAAAAGTACCATACTTTTAAATTAAAAGCATTGACTTTTTCTTAAATAAATCTTATACTAGTATTGTCAAAAATATTTTAAGGGAGGAAAAAATATGGACGCTTTTGCTGATAAGCTAGGACGCGTTGGTGCTTGGTGTGGACAAAA
>CAJUOS010000059.1 GCA_910588075.1 uncultured Erysipelotrichaceae bacterium
TATACACTAAAAAAGCGCACCTTGTGGTGCACTTTGAATTTTAATTTAGGAAAACCTTGAATCTATCAAGGTTTTTAGTATCAATTATTCACCAACGTATGGTAATAAAGCCATTTGTCTAGCACGTTTAATAGCTACTGCTAATTGTCTTTGATATTTAGCACTAGTTCCTGTTACACGTCTTGGGATTATTTTTCCATTAGCTGAAACAAATCTTTTTAATAATTCAACATCTTTATAATCAATGTATTCAATCTTATTCTTTGTAAAGTAGCATACTTTTCTTCTACCCATTCTTTGTCTTTTGAATGCCATAATATTTTCCTCCTTTAAAATTGAATGTCGTCTTCCATAATATCAAACGAATTGAAAGAGTTATCAAAGTCTTTCTCTAAATCAACTGTTTTCATTTCTCCACCACTATAAAAATCATTTTGATTAACTTGTGGTTGCTGTTGTGCTCTTTCACGTGCTGCTCTTGTTTCTAAGAATTGCACACTATCACAAACAACTTCTACGACATAAACCTTTTGCCCTTGAGCATTATCATAATTACGAGAACGTAAACGTCCTTCTACCCCAACAAGCGAACCTTTTGAACAATATTTCTCAACATTTTCAGCTACCCTATTCCATACAACACAAGGAATATAATCAGCTTGTATTCCATCTGCTGAGTTATAATTTCTATTTAATGCTAATGTAAAACTTGTTACAGCAGCACCACTATTTGTTCTTCTTAATTCAGGATCTCTTGTCATTCTTCCAACAAGCACTACACGATTAATCATATTAACGTCCCTCTTATCTTCTAAGTGTTAAATGACGTAATATATTTGCATTAATACGTGATAAACGTTCGAATTCTGCAATATTAGCTGGAGCTGTAGTTGTATCAACAACAACATAATATCCTTTAGCATAATCTTTAATTTCATAAGCTAAATCACGTAATCCCCATTCATTAACGTTGTCAATAACACCATTATCATTTGTTAAGATTTTTTTAAATCCTTCGATAATTGTATTTCTTGCATCGTCTTCTACATCAGGTCTTACAATAAACATAATTTCATATTTGTTCATTTTTTTACCTCCTCCTTTGGTCTAATGGTCTACACTTCTATGTAGACAGGCAGTAAATATTTTTACATGCCTAAGCATTATAGCATATTCACTTTAAAAATACAATGAATTTATCAGTGTTTTTTAGTCTAAATATCTATTTTCATTAATCAAATAAATAATCCCATATAATGTTTACAAAACTTATACATAAAATTCAAAAGAAATTCATATCCATATCCTATAATGATACTTGTATTAGAAAGGAAGTCGTATGAAAAATAAAGAAATATTTATGAAAATGATTCTTGTCATTGTATTATTATCAGGTGGTTATTATTTTTTTATTTATAATCATAATGATATTCAAGAGTATACAACTGAAGAGCTCTCTATTCAACATCAATTCTTAACTGTCAATCCTTATTCAAGACCTGGAAAAACCTTAAAAAGAATTAATGGTATAGTTGTCCATTACACAGCTAACCCAGGCTCAAGCGCCCAAAACAATCGTGATTATTTTGAAAATTTAAAAACTCGTCATACAACAAAAGTATCTAGTCATTTTATTATTGGAATAGACGGAGAAATTATTCAATGTATCCCACTTAACGAAATTGCTTATGCCTCTAATAACCGAAATAATGATACAATCTCCATAGAATGTTGCCATCCTGACAATAGTGGTCAATTTACCAATGCAACATATAAATCTTTACAAAAACTTATAAAAAATCTTATGCTTACTTATTCTTTAAATAAAAATGACATCATAAGACATTATGATGTCACTGGTAAAGAATGTCCTAAATATTTTGTAAAATATCCTCAAAAATGGGAACAATTTAAAGATTCTTTAGATAATTAACTATGGATGAGTCCTTAATAACTCATCCATTTCTTTTTGTCCAGCCTTACTTTTTAAAGAAGAATATTTAAACAAACTATAACCATCATAACTTAGATTAGATAAAATCTGTATTTGTTCAGAAATATTATGTGAAGATAACTTCCAGCCTGGATCATAATCTAAATCTTCACCTGCACGATATAAGGCTAAACCAGCATATAATTTTACATTTTTATGTCTTTTTAATCCAGCAAATAATCGAGAACGATTTGTAAACATAGTCGTTGTTCCATCTCTATAATACTGATCTGACCAATAAATCTGTGGCATAAGATAATCTATATAACCTTCCTCTTTCAACCATGTATCAATATCTGCTCCATCACTTAAACAATTTTCGTAATTTCCTTGTGGACTAATTCCAAATGTTATATCTTTATTTATTCTTTTAATACTTTGATAAACATCTTGAATTAAACTATTAACATTATCTAAACGTTCATTTTGTGTTGTATTCTTATGTGTTCCTGAAACATAGAAATAATCATCAAAATGAATTCCATCTACTTGATAAGATAAAATAATTTCTTCAATCCCTTTCACAATATAATCTCTTATCTTTGCACTTGCAGGATTGAAAATATATTGATATGTTCCATATTGAATTGTTAATTTTGAATCTTTAAGCCATTGGCTACGAGAAGAATTTAAAAACTGACGATATGTTGCTTCATTCAAAGAAATACGATAAGGATTTACCCATGCTTCTATCAATAAACCTTCATTATGCGCTATTTCAACCATTTCTGTTAAAGGATCAAAAGATAATTCTTTTTGATGGGTTATTACTTGCGATAATGGAAATAATTTTGATAAATATAGTGCATCTCCAAATGCTCTCACTTGAACAATAATTGTATTATTTTTATATTTTTTTATTGTTTTTATCATTTGTTTAAAATCTTTTTCAAATGCTTCTTTAGATTGATAAGATAATTCTGATAACTCCTGATATGTTAACCATACTGCTCGTTTTTCAAATGATGTAATAGAACATGGTGGTTTTGGAAAAAAGTAATATATCGCTAAAGATATACACAATAAAACAATAATTACTGTTATACTATTCTTTGTTTTCATAATACCTCCCATACATCATATGCTCTACAAATTATTTAAATCCTCTCTTGTTGTTATTTTTTTATTTTCATAATCTCCTATAATAATATAAACATCTTCTTCACTAAATTGCTCAACCATTTGAGCATCATCAGTCGCTTGAAAACAAGCCTGGATTCCTTTTTCATAAGCATTTAATATTAATTCATGATGAAAGGCTTGAGGTGTTTGCGCTTGCATTAAATTTTCTCTTTTAAGTGTTTGAATAATTTTTCCATCTTTAACTTCTTTGATTGTATCTTTACATGGCACCATTAATAAACAAGCTTTATGTACTTTTAAACAATCAAGTAACAATTCAATATATTGCTTTTTTAGATAAGGTCTTGCTCCATCATGAATAAGTACATTTTCATATTTCACCCTTTTAAGACCAGCATAAACACTATCTTGTCGCTCTTTACCACCATCTACAAATTCAATACGATTATCATTAATCAATTGTTGAAACTTATTTCTTTCAAATGATTGAGTTACAGCAATAATTTGTCCACATTTTTCATCTTGTAAAAAACAATTTAATGTCATTTCATAAACTGTATAACCATTATCAAAACAATATAACATCTTGTTATAATCCAATCCAGTTCGTGTCCCTTTTCCCGCACATAAAACAATAACACTATACATTACAATTTCTCCTTAAATATTAAATGTTGATAATAAATTTGACTTATCAAACCACAAAACAATAATGGAACAATAAAAATAATAATCATATATACTATTAAATATATGTGAAATGAGTGATAAATCAAAAGAACAATGAAAATATTAATAATATAAAATAAAGATACTCCACTTATAAAACCATATAAACTCCATATCTCTTTTTGAATAATTTTCTTTTGATCTTCTTTAATATAACCTATTCTTCCCAAAGAATAAAAATGTTTTTTTCTACTAACAATCTCTGTTGTCAATTTAAACATAACAGCTAAAGACAATAAAACATTAATAACAACAAACGATATAATAGCTAATATCTCTTCCATAGGCTGATTAATACATGATACAAGAATAGATAAAAGTAATATAGCACTTACTATTAAAAGTATAATATTCTTCTTCATCATTAATATATCATTTCTTAAAAATCCCAAATAAACTACTCTTATATGTTGATTTGCATATTTATGTTGAATCAAATAATTCAAAAATGGAATAACAACAGAATCTATCCATCCATACAATCCTATCATTCCAATAATAGAGAAAAATAAAATACTATTCGAATCATCACCATAAAGATAAAATAATACTAAAGGTACAAAGAACATAAACATAGATATTCTTTGTTTTATTTTAAGATTAATTTGAAGAAAAGATGGTAAAACCAAACGTATTACTGTCTTCTCATCATTCATTAATGCTTTTATAGAACTTCTATAAGCATATCCAAGATTTAAAAAAGTACACCAAAAGATTTCAAATATAACAATGACTGCTGTTGAAACAATGGCATTCCATTGGACATACAATAGACTTTGACTATTAAAAAATGTTATTAAAATATGGTTAATAATTGGAATAAACAAAAGAGCTAAACCTATCCCAAATGGAATAGCTAGAAAAAATAAAAAACCTGTCTGAAACAAAAGATATAATGCTATTTGTAAATAAGTTCCCCCACATACTAATTGTACAGCTAATTCTTTTGATTTTTTCTTAACATAGAAATCATTTGCAAAGAAAATAACAATCATACAAATACTAATAACTAAAACAGATGTAAAAGTGGCTATATCATTACGACTGTTAATAAATGTAACACCCACCATATCTGAATAAGTAAGATTAAAGAACAAAAACATAAACATTGAAGTCAATACAAAAGTTAGCCAATAAAATAAAGCTCTAGAAAAATCATCTTTTATTGAGCGTAGTGCTGATTTTAACATTTATCCTTTAACACCCTTTGATATTCTTTTGAATTTAATTCAATAATCTTTTGAAAATACTCTTCTTGTGAAAGTTGACCTCTTACTAATGTTTCCTCTATTATTCCATCTTTAATATAAATTAATCTTGATGAATATGAGGCAATCATTGCATCATGAGATACCATAATAATTGTTACTTTTTGTTCTTCATTAAGTTGTTTTAAAATACTTAAAAGTTCTTGAGAATTAATGCTATCTAAATTTCCAGTTGGTTCATCAGCTATAATAATTTTAGGATTTCCAATTAATGCTCGACATATTGCTGCACGTTGTTTCTGTCCTCCAGAACATTCTCGAGGATATTTAGAAAGTAAATGTTCAATATTCATTGATTCCGCTATTGCTTGAACTCTTTTTGAAATGTCTTTACTCTTGACTTTAGCTAATGACAAAGGCATAGCTATATTCTCATATAATGTATGTGTATCTAAAAGATTAAAGTCTTGAAAAATGAATCCTAAGTTTTGATAACGAAATTTTCCAATTTCATTAGATGACATTGTTCTTATTTCTACTCCATTAATGTATACCAATCCAGATGTTGGCATATCTATTGTAGAAATATTATTAATAAAAGTAGATTTACCACTTCCACTTGGTCCCATAATACATATAAATTCTCCTAATTTAACTTGAAAATCTATATTATGTAATGCTTCAAATTCATTTTGAGTTCTTAAACCATAAATCTTTTTTAATTTTTTGACTTCTAAAACATAATCACTCATAACATCTCTCCTATTTCTATAATATTAGTTTAACATATTCATAATATTAAAGAAATAAAAAGACACCTTGATAGATGTCTATAAGCTATGAGAAACGATATATTTTCTCATTTTGACAAGCAATGGTCTTGCCCCTAATGAAAAATCATATCCTTCTAAAATATCTATAATCATTTCTTTTGTTAAAGGAATTGGTGCATTTTTGACTAATATTTCTTCATAATCTTTTTGAGTTAATGTTTTGTAAGAAATAATTTCATTAATACGATTTAAAAATTCTTCACTAAAAAATTCTTTTAATGATTCTTTAGAGAATGTTTGTTTTTTAAATCCTACACTAATATTATTTTGATGAACTACATTAGAAGTCATAATAATAATAGTATCTTTAAAAGTAATAAAATGTTGATGATTATCTTTAAGATATCCTTCATCAAAAACTTGTAAAAATAAATGCATGACTTGAGGATGTGCTTTTTCTATTTCATCTAATAGGAGGATACTGTTAGGATGAAGTATAATTTCATGTAATAATGATGAATGATCGTCATATCCTACATATCCTGGTGATGAGCCTATAATTTTATTTACACTTGTAGGGTCACTATATTCTGACATATCTAACTTAATAAAATTTCTATTCATCAATTTAGCAATTATTTTTGCTGTTTCTGTTTTCCCCACACCACTACTTCCTAATAGTAAATAAACTCCTTGTGGTTGTGTGGGATGAGGATATGCCGTTAATGATTGAATAGAATGAACAATTGTATGAATGGCTTCCTCCTGTCCAAATATATGTTCATTTAAATGGGTTTTCAACTCTTGGTATGAAACTTTCTTATGAATTGTCAATCCTGTTATTTCTTCTATAACTTTTTCAATATGCACTTTTTTCATACTTGATTCATTTAAGAAACTTGTTTTTACACAAGATAAGTCTAAAACATCTATTGCCTTATCTGGGAAAACACGTTGTGGTAAATAATGTTCACATAAATCAATGATATAATCAATACATTCGCGCTTAATTTGAATTTGATGATAATCTTGATATTGTTTTTTTAATCCTAATAAAATTTCTTTGGTTTCTTCTTTCGTATTTTCATTTAATTTAATAATTGCAAAACGTCTATTCATTGCTTGATCTTTCTCAAAATATTTATAATACTCATCAATAGTTGTTGCTCCAATAATTGTTAAATCTCTTCTAGCTAAATATGGCTTTAAAATATTGGAAGCATCAATAGCACCTTCTGCTCCTCCTGCACCTATTAAATTATGAATTTCATCTATAAATAATATTGCATCTTTAGCTTGAATAACCTTTTGTATAATTTTTTTGAATTTTTCTTCAAATTCTCCTCGATATTTAGTTCCTGCTACTATACTTGATAAACTTAATTCAAAAATTGTTTTATTTCTCAATATACGAGGAACATCTTGTTGATTGATTTTTAAGGCTAATTTTTCAACTAAAGCAGTTTTTCCAACACCTGCCTTACCAATTAATAAAGCGTTATTCTTTTCTTTTTTACATAATGTTTGTAATAATTGTTGAAGTTCTCTATCTCGCCCAATCATTACTCGCTCTTGTTTTTTTACTAACTCATTCATATTTGTTAATTCATGAATAAGATTCAATTCTTGAATAAGTGATTTTTCTTCACTTAATTCTTTTTTTACTTCATCAAATGGAACATGATATTTATTTAATAATTCAACAGCTACACTTTCTTTTTGTAAAAGTAAAGCAATACAAACAGTATTTAAAGAAACTTTACTATCTTTTCTTGCTTCACTCATAGTCATTGCATCGTCTAATATTTTCTTAACGACTTCACTATATTCCATATAAAAAGGTTGAATATCTTTTTCACCAAACAACCTCACGATATCTTTATAGATGATTTCATCATCAACTCTATAATTTTTTAATATCTTTGAAAAAGAACAATCCTTTATTTTCAAAAAAGATAATAATAAATGTTCACTTCCAACACTACTATGCCCTAAATCAAAGGCAATACTTTCAGCAATGACGATAGCTTTTTGTGCTTTTTCATGAAATTGTGTAAGCATAATACACCTCTTTTCCTTTCTATCATATGTCATCTGTTTTAAATTATTAACCTTTTTTTAATCTTTAATCATTATATATAAAATTTCAAAAAATTCATTTTTTTATAAATTTAAAAACGACTCATACCAACAAATTTATTTAACAAATACATAAATATTTCTATTAAAAAAAGACTAGCTATTCGCTAATCTTTACATTTTTATCAAGTCTTGCAAAAACAACATAACGACTATCTGAATCACGTCCATAACATGTACTTAATAATATTAATGGATTCTGTTCATCACTTACATCACTTTTTTGTCTAGCCTTTGACTGTGCCTTTTCAATATATTTTTTATAATCAATATCTCGTCGATAAAAATCACTACTTGCATCAATAACTCTAGCACTAAACACTTTATATACATTTATTGAACCATCAGGTAAATAAATGTAAACAAGATTATGTCCATCATAAAATTCTTTTTCTACATAATATCTTAAATTATGGAAACGAGAACCATTTCTCATATTATGTCCATAAATAATAGTATTATCATCTTTAAAATCTTTTGAATTAATCTCATCAATAAAGACTTGTCCAGCTGTTTTGCTCTTTTTATCTATATCACTATATAAATATGTATCATTTGTTTTTCCTTTTAAAATAGGCTCATCAATAGTTGTATCAGGAATATACAACCAGCCAATAACATCACTATTTCTTTCTTTTAATTTTTTAAAATCAACAACTCTTTTTAAAGGGTCTTCTTCTTTTGCATTTTTATCTGCATCACTAGAACTCATAACATACTCATCAATTAATTCTTCAGAATCTTTTTCTATTTTATAATAATTATAAAATATTGAACCTAACTGAAATGCTGAATAGGCAAATACACATATACATATAACCAATAATAATTTTCTTAATTTTTCTTTCATTAGACATTAAACTTAAAGAACATGATGTCTCCATCTTGCCCTATATATTGTTTTCCTTCCTGACGAATTTTACCAGCATCTCTTAAGGCGTGTTCACTACCAAATGTTATCAAATCTTCATAACTATATGTTTCTGCCCTTATAAAACCTCTTTGAAAATCAGTATGTATAATTCCAGCCATTTCAGGAGCAAGCATACCATTCTTGAAAGTCCATGCACGTACTTCATCTGCTCCAACAGTAAAAAATGTATTTAAACCTAATAAGGCATAAGCTTCTTTAATAAGCTTATCTAAACCACTTTCTTCAATTCCTAAATCTTGTAAGAACATTTCTTTATCTTCTTTATCTAATCCAACTAATTCACTTTCAATTTTTGCACATATAGGTACAACATCACAACCTTCTTGAGTTGCATATTCTTTTAATTGAATATAAAAAGGATTTTCATTAGGATTTTCTAAATCTTCTTCACCTAAATTTGCTACATATATTAATGGTTTCATTGTTAATAATGTATACTGTCTTACAATTTCTAAATCTTCTTTAGAATAGTCTTGACTTCTTGCAGGTTTTCCTGCTTCTAAAATATCTCTTAATGGTTCTAAAACAGCCATTTCTGCTTTGGCTTCTTTATCCCCAGATTTAGCTTTCTTTTCAATCTTTCCTATTCTTTTTTCCACAGTTTCTAAATCTGCAAAAATTAATTCTAAATTTATTGTTTCAACATCTCTAATAGGATCAACATCTCCATCAACATGTGTTATATCCTTATCTCTAAAACAACGAACAACTTCACAAATAGCATCAGTTTCTCTAATGTTAGCTAAAAATTTATTCCCTAATCCTTCTCCTCTACTTGCTCCTTTTACTAATCCAGCAATATCAGTAAACTCAAATGTTGTTGCTATTGTTTTTTTAGGATTAAAAATCTTTGTTAGTTTATCTAAACGATAATCAGGAACTTCTACAACCCCAACATTAGGATCAATTGTTGCAAATGGATAATTTGCAGCTTCTACTTGTGCATTTGTAATTGCATTAAATAGTGTTGATTTCCCAACATTAGGCAGTCCTACAATACCTGCTGTTAAAGCCATTTTTTATCACTCCTCATCTTTAATTATTTTATCTAAAAACATAATAAAATGCAAATAATTTCTCTTTTCCTATTATAAAAGTCAAAATCCTTTTTTATTCATGAAATAACAATATATAATTTATTTTACCCAAGTTATTAAATTTGCTATAATGTATGCGAAAGGATGAAATTATGGAAAGACTCTATCAATTAATATTAAATTATATTCATCAACATTCTCTTTTGGAAAGAAATATTATTTTTTTATGTCATTATCTTCCATATATTACATTTGGTTTGTATCCTTGTCTTTTGATCTATTTATTTTTTATAAAAAGTGATTTGTTATTGATAACAATAATAAAACCTTTAAGTGCTTTTTTATTTGTAACTCTTTTTAGAAAAATAATAAATAGAAAAAGACCTTATGAAACTATGCAAATAAATCCTTTATTTAAACACAAATCAGGCGAATCCTTTCCAAGTAGACATACAGTAAGTGCTTTTATCATCGCTTTAGTATGCTTTTATGTAAATATATATTTAGGTATATTTGCTCTCTTTATAGCAATAATGATTAGTATCAGTCGCATTTTAGCTGGCGTTCATTACATAAGTGATGTTATCGCTTCTATTGTTATTGCAGTTATTATTTATTTGATTTAATTAAAAAATTTTAATTATTTTATTGACAAATCTTTATTTACTATTATACTATACTTAAAATATTTTAAGTATCGTCAAAGGAGGTGCAGTATGTTATCAAAAGAATTTCAAGATGTTTATAACATATTTAAAATGAATTTTTATGCATCAATGTGTGCTAATTCTAAAGAATTAACAATGCAAGAGGCATTCAGTTTAGATATTATTTATATGTTAGGTCATCCTACTATTTTAGAGTATGCTAATTATATGGGGATTTCACAACCCAATGCAACATATAAAATTAATCAAATGATTGAAAAAGGATATCTTATAAAAGAGGTTTCAAAAGAAGATAAACGTTCTTATCATTTAGAAGTAACAAATAAATTTTTAGCATGTTATCGTGATAATGATCGTTACATTCAAAAAATCCTTGGTGATATTGAAAATATTTTTAATAAAGATGAGGTTGAACTACTTGAAAAAATGTTAAGAACTGTTCAGCATCATATGATAACACAAGGAGAGATATAAAATGATTAAAATTATAACTGACTCTACATCTGATATAGATATAGAATATGCTAAAACCTTAAAGATTGAAATTGTTCCATTAAAAGTTATTATTGATGGTAAAGATTATAAGGATAGAATTGATTTACAACCATCAAACTTTTATGAATTATTAGAGAAAAGTTCTGTTCTTCCTACAACATCTCAACCATCTCCTCAAGATTTCTTGGATTTATATGAGGATGCTAAAAATCAAGGAGATAGCATCATTGTTATAACATTATCTAGTCAAGTCAGTGGTACTTATCAAAGTGCTTGTATTGCTAAAGATTTAGCTGACTACAATAATATTTATGTTATTGATAGCTTTAATGCAACTCAAGGATTAAGACTTATTGTTGAAAAAGCAGTGAAATTAAGAAACGAAGGAAAAAGTGTTCAAGAAATTGTTAATATCATTGAAGAATATAAACATCGTGTTCACATTTTAGCTGTTGTTGATACTTTAGAATATTTTTATAAAGGTGGAAGATTATCTAAAACAAGTGCAACTATGGGAACTTTATTAAAATTCAAACCCATTGTTGGATTAGAAGATGGTAAACTTGTATTAATTTCAAAAGCACGTGGAACACAAAAAGCAATTTCAAAAATTATTGATATTATTCATGAAATAGGTGATATTGATTTAAATGAACCAATTTGCATTGGATATACTGGTAATGATGATGGCTTAGATAAATTTGAAGATATTTTAAAAAATGAATTCCATTTTAGTAATCCATCACATGGATTTGTTGGTCCTGTTATTGGTACACATGCTGGTCCTGGTGCAAGACTTATTGCCTATATTAGTCAATAGTTATATAAAATAAATGAAACCCCAAAAGTTGAATTTATCAACTAAAGGGTTTTTTCAATTTCTATATAACCTAGATATAAAGATGTATTTCTTCCTCTGTAATTCCAGTAGAAATACATATATCCTCATATGTAAATCTTCCTGAATCAAGCATTCTTCTTATAGTATTTCCTTTATTTATCTCTATACCTTTTTGTTGCCCTATTATTATTCCTTCTTTTTTGCCTTG
>CAJUOS010000060.1 GCA_910588075.1 uncultured Erysipelotrichaceae bacterium
ATAACTTTTTTAATTTCATTATTCATATTCTTATCTCACTTTCAAATTACTATTTATAATTATCTTTTAAATACTTCTAGCTCATATTTACTCATTTTTTACCTCTCAAAATTGTAAGTTTGCTTTTACTTGTCATCAATAATTTTTTCAAACCTAAACATTCCTTCATCTTCTTTGTAACAATCTAATTGCATATTAGGATCTGGGTGTTTTTCGTTAAAATATTCAACTATATGAAACCCTAATTTATTTACATAGAAGTGTATATTTCTTTTATCAAAATATGGAGTACAAGTTTCCCATACTTTAGTATTTTGATACATTTTTTCTATTTGATTCCATATTGTTTGTCCTATTCCTTTACTTTGAAATCCTACTTTTACAAATAAAAAGTCTAAATGATTATGATTTGTTTTTTTATCTATTGTTATAATTACTCCACCAATAATCTCATCATTATCTAACATTTCATAGGCATAACTATCTTTATTTTTTAAGTTACTATCAATATCTATTTCTTGCAAAATTAATTGTTCGCTTTTTCCATAAACAAACTCATATCCATATTGAAAAGCCTCTTGCATATATTTCTTAAATTGACTAATATCTTCTTTTCTTAACTCTACTAATTTCATCTATAAGCTCCCAAT
This sequence comes from uncultured Erysipelotrichaceae bacterium, assembly GCA_910588075.1. Taxonomy (GTDB): domain Bacteria; phylum Bacillota_I; class Bacilli_A; order Erysipelotrichales; family Coprobacillaceae; genus MGBC163490. The sequence continues at coordinate 651 of CAJUOS010000060.1, forward strand.
AATTTGTGTTTTACTTTTTTTAATATCTTTGTTAAAAACATTATTAAATGCTTTTGGCTTTTTATTTGCAATAAAATGATTACCTTTGATAATTCTCAAATCAATAGTTGGTATATTTTCGGACATTTCTTTTGTATGCTTTTCTTTAATCATATCATTTTAATTCTGCTTTATAAAGTGTAATTTAGCAATTACTTATATATTCAATAATTCCAATAATACCTATAATTACAAATGCTATTGCTAATAATAGTGTTATTAACCATTTGGAAATATCTTCTCCAATTATAAGTAACATTATAAATGCTACTATTGCTAATGTTCCAAATACTAATTGAACTATTGAACTAATTAAACTTAATTTACTTTTCATATTTCTCCTCTTTATTTATTTCAATTATGGGTGGTACCACCAGAGAAGATATCCAACCAATAACTCCTACTTTAAATCCTACTTCCCAAATGTTTTCATAGCCTATCCTAAATAGTAAATCTAATATCTTCATTGTAGCTGTTCCACATAATATCATTATAATTAACAGTCATATTTTCAAAATCATTATTTTTATTACTTTCATCATCATTTCTCCTAACTGATAAAATTAACTTGTAATTTGCTAGTCAATAGTAAATTCTGCTGATATATAAAATTTTTGTTCTACCTCATTTTCAAAATAAACTTGTTTGATTATTTTATATTCTCCCTTTGCTAATTTTCCATAACCATGTTCCCATTTCAATTCAAGTTCTTCTAATTTGCCTTGTTCTATACCCTAAAGTGGATTATTGAAATATAGTTCTGCGTTTATTCTATACCATTCATTATTTTGTTTAATTTTTATTTCATAATATTCATCATAACGAAGTAGTTTATCACTGTCATTTTTTTAAATCAGTGTTACACTTGTATTTTTTAGTATTCTGTCTTTAATGGATCATGAAACATCATTTTGCGAAATTGGAATATCAGATTTTTCCTCTATATCAAATTCATTCTTTGAACTTCTACAATTTGTAATTGCTAAAGCCTAATAAAATAGTTAAAATTGTTTTTTCATAAATACCATTCTTTCAATAAATTATAATTCAACCAAATAAATATCTGCTAATTTTTTTCAAATTCAAAACTTCTTTCTAATTTTCCATCATTTTTTATAATAGTTTTTATTGAAGGAACATTATCGCTTTCAACTGATAAATGTAATTCTTTTAAACTCATTTCTTTTGCATATTTTAATAATAATCTTAACATTTCACTAGCATAACCTTTTTTCTCACTAGATCTAACACTATAACCACTATTTCCAAAATCATTTAAAGTATGTCTTAAATCAATGATTCCTATAATTTTGTTATCATCTTCTCTAATTACAAAAAAGTATCCGTTAAACCCCAATTTAGATCTACCATTTCAATTTTAATATTATTATTTACTTTTTCTAACCATTCTTCATAAGATTCAATTTAATTAAGTCATTCACTACCATTTATAATCGTTTCATAATATATAAACTATATATTCCAAGTAATATATAAGTTGGTAAAATAATATATAAACTTATACTAGGATAAGTTGTACTACTTGTAAAGCAATATGGTAGTGCACACACATTTATTATAAAATGCAGAATAATTGGTAACCATAGATTATCTGTTTTCTTGTATACTGCGCCAAAATACATTCCCATAGCAATAGTCCATATTACTTTTGTTATTATTATAAGGATTGGTTGCCCTAAAACTCCAAATATATGTCCTAATCCGAAAATAACAGATGATAAAATAATTGCTATTATAGTATTATTTTTCTTTTTATAACATAGTTTTTCAATAATATTTAACAATAAACCTCTCACATATAATTCTTCAACTATTGCAACACCTATATAATATATAATTCCTTCTATCAAGACTTTCCATATTGTTGGCGTATACTCGAAGGGTTTTAATCCTATATAAAATGCAATACCTGATATTATTCCAACTATAATTCCAATAATTCCATATTTTTTTAATCCCATCTTAATCCCATTTGCATTAAATCCTAACTTCCAATTTAGACCAAAATATTTTAAAGTAAGAAATGCTATAATACCAATAATAATAAAATTAAACATTAAAGTCCAATAAAATGGTGTAATATCCAAAACCTCAATATTTATAAATAATGAACTAGGTAATCCTGTTATATCCATAAATGCTAATAATATTGTTAGAATACCAATTATAATTATCTCTTTATTTCTCATTCTATTCCTACTTTCAAACTGGTAAATTATCAATTACTTTGCATTTTATTTTTCATTTTTCTATAAATTAAACATACAATCATAAATGAAATTATTTGTGCTATTAAAATCCTAACTATTTGTAATTCATCTGCTCCTGTATTAGTTACTATATGAAGAATATTTGTAGCAACAATATTATTAAATAAATGATCACCAATACCAATAAATAGACTTCCTGTCATTTTATACAACATACCCCATTTAATACTCATAATTCCTGCAAGTACAATATATCCTAATATCATTACAATTAAAGAAATAAGATTCATCTCTCCATTTATATATGATCTTAATGGCATTACAAAATGCCATAATCCAAATAATAAAGCAACTATCAGATTTGATTTTAAAAAATTACTTTTATTATTTATAACTTTTAAGAAAAAACCTCTAAATAACCCTTCTTCCATAATAACATTAATAATATTTAGTAGAATACACAAAACAAAAAATACACTCTCAGTATGTTTGACTTCATTTCCAACTAGAGAAAAACCATTAACATAAAGTTCTAAACTAGGTTCCCCTAAATTTGTATAAAGAATTATACATTCTATAAAATAAGATATTCCAAAACAAATTCCACCTAGCATCAATCCATAAATTAAATATTTAAAGAATTTATTTTTTACAAAACCAATATCTTTAAACTTATAATTCATTATTTTTAATAAAAATAATAATATGATAATGCCTATTAACTTATGAATAAAATTTTCAGATATAAAAGTTGTATCAGTCTTTATTATAAAATATTCAACAATTCTTATTACTAAACATATCATAAATATTATAAAACTATATAGAATAGGTTTATTGAATATATGTTCTTTTAATTTTACTTTCATCTTTTACCTCACTTTCACGTTCTAATTTTTATTTTTCTTTTTTATATATGCTTCCACAAGATTTGCATGTAATTATCATTTTATAACTCATAATCTTTTTTTCTAATATAGTGATTAAAGGTTCATTATCTTTTGAACAACATAATCTATTTTTTACAATAACTAATTCATCATCACATTCTTTACCTATTTGACTATCCTCAAAATCTAAAAATACACTCCCTTGATTTCCACATTGACACTTATATTTTAATTTTAATCTATCATAAGTTGAATAACAAAGATATCCTATATTTTCATCACACTTATCACAATACATCCAACCTCCATAATTAGCTGCTAATCTTGTATTGATTAATTCTTTATTTTTTAATACTCTTGCCATAAACTTTTCCCCTTTCCAAATTCAATTTGAGTTATTTGTTTTTTAATCTTTATTTATTTGAATCAATAATAAACATAAAATATTATAATATTTACATTATTATCTATCAAATTCATTATAGATACAATATAAATTAAATACGTTATTTTATTATTCCTTTTTCCATTTTTCTATAAATCAATTAAATGATTTTTCTTTCTTACTATCAATGATTATTAAATTTTAAATTCTTTTGCTTTACTACACCTGTTATTTTTTCATTTGTATCATTCAACTGTATAGCCATAAAATTTTCATTTTCAACTTCAAAGGGTGCTATAATTCCAAAATGCTTTGCTGGAACATAACCAAATTTTGAATAATATTGTTTATTCTCCAAAACAACGGAATAATGATAACCTAATTGCTTGGCTATTTTATGACCTTTTTTGATTAATTCTTTGCCTATTCCTTGTCTTTGATATTCTGATAATACCGCTAATGGAGCAAGAGCCAATTCTTCATGTTCACCTATAGCTATTTTTGTAAATAAAATATATCCAACAATCTGATTTTCTTTCATTGCAACTAATGACAATTCAGGAATAAAATTATCACCTTTTCTTAATTCCTCAACTAAATCCTGTTCATTTCCATCAGTATGTTCTGCTGTTTGAAAAGCTCTTTTTACAACATTATATATTTTTTCATAGTCATTTTTATTTTCTTGTCTTATTTTCAACACTTATATTTACCTTTCACCCATTTTCTAAATACTGTTTTCATAAACAAAAATTCTAATACACTTCATTTTTCAACATAAATATTTAATTCCTATACATATTAATAAGTTTCTATATATATCATTCAATAATCTTTCAATCTTATCATAACATAATTTTCTTTTATTTCACATTAACTCATACATAAAAACATATATTTTTCATATCACTTTAATAAACCTTTTTCAAAATAATGAAATACAAAAACAGAACTCAAACTTAACAAATATAATTAAGTTTAGAGTTCTTCTTATAAAAAAACTAATTTTCTTCATTTTATCTTTATTATCTGATAATCATATACTTAACATTTTATTTCATCATAAATATCATTTTCAAATTATTTTTAATTATCCAAGCCACTCATTGTAAAAAGCCAAAACACCTAATATTGCACCTATAATAGTTGCAATGACTATAATCATTGTTGATTTTCCACATTCTTTAAAGTAAGCATATAAAACTTTTAAATCTTTCATCCCTATTTCTCCTCATATTTTCATTATTACACCTTTGTTCAAACTTCTAATAAATAAAATCTTTTTAATCCCAAATGATAAGAACTGATTTTTCATTTCAATACATATTAACACAAAATTGTACTTTACTTATTTTTACAACAAATAATTATTTTCACGATCAGCAATTTGTAAAGTTACTAATTTATATGTTGCATATCCACCAACAACTAGAGGCTCCATCTTACAAAGTTCCTCAGCCTCTTCACGACTTTCAGTTTTTAAAATATACATTCCTGCCATACCTGGAAACCCTTTAAAGACTCCACAAATTTCTAATTTTCCTTCATCATCTAATCTTCTTATATTTTCAACATGCTCTATAATTATCTTTTTTGTTACTTTATTATAGCTCTTACTCTTTTCAATCATCATCATGTACATTAATTTTTCCATTTTATACGCTCCTTTTTTTCTATTTATAATTTTATTTTTTTAAATTTTCAACCTACAATATACTTATTCTATAGAAATAATCTTTCTCCCAAATATTTATCATGAGGAACTATTAAACACCTTTCAATAGCTTTCCAATAACTATTATATAGATTTTTTTGAGCTATTCCATAATTTTCTTTTGTATCAAATTCCCAATATAGTATATATTTAACACTCTTTACAATACGAGTTATTTGAAGTGGTGGCAACCTTCCTTAATTTGTTTCATATCTATATGATACCCTCTTTTAACAAATCGAAATAAAAGAACACCTTCTTGCTTTTCTAAAAATTTTTTAACTTCTATCATTAAGGATTCAAATTCTTCGATTTTTTGTGGTTTTACTTGATAAATACATATTTCAGTGAATGACACAGTTCATTCCTCCTCATTATATTTTTACATTATTAATTCAAAATAAAATATTTATTATTTTCTCAAATATTATTAAAATTTTGATAATTTTTTATATTATTTAATAAAATAACACTACTCATTTCAATAAATCATCTCTTATTGTTATATATCCTTCATGTGTAGTTGTAAATAATAATGGGATTTCCTTATCATCAAAAAATGCAATATCATTTATTCCAAATTCTGTTTCTTCTACAATATCACCATCATTTAAAATAATATATTTACAAAAAGTCTCAAATCGTTTTAAATAATTAAAAATTTCTTTTGAAGATTTAATTATATATATCTTACTTTTTTTACTTGATTTTGTCCCCCACCATTTATTTTTAGATGTTGATGATATGATAAAGTTCTTAAATTTTTCAATCAATTCTGTTTCATCTTCATTCACTAAAACATATTCAATATTTTTACATTTTTTTTCTAATTGTTTAATAACTTTTAAATATTCATTATGATTATTTAACTGTCCTGTATAATCTATTAATTTCATACTATGAACACCTCTCAAAATTACAAATTATAAATTTTTTCATTAATGTTTTTGATTTTTATATTGGTTATACCATAAACACTTTTATCTCATTTTCTTTCTAAAAACCTAACTTTATTAAAAATTATTTTCCCTTTAAAGTTTAGCATATATTTGTTTTTCATGATAAAAACAAATCTTTCATTCCTTACTTCTTTATAATAAGAATACTTGTGATATAAACTCTTTTTGCTTCTTTGTAAATATATTTAAACTATATCAATATTAAAATTTAATATTTTCATAATATATTGTTTTTTGAAAAAGGACAACGTTTTCCTATACACTGATTATTTTGTAATGAATAATCACATATTATTTGAGATTTTTCCATGCTTATATTAAAATGTTGTTCTACAAAATCAATGGCACTTAGAATCGATAAAAATGAATCTCTCTTACAACATCGAGGACCTCCAACTTTTCCAATTTTTTCAAGTGCTATTGAGGTCATTTGATTAGATAAAGAAAAAGGTCTATTTGTAAGAGGTGTAGACTTTGATATAATAGAAATAAAGATACCTGAACTTATTCCTGCTCCACATGCACCCCAAAAACCACAGACACCTCCAGGAACACTTTTTCCACGATTTATCATTTCTATTAAAGCATCAGAAAGATCAATTTCACCTCCTGAATTTTTATATGCTGTTAAAAGTGCAACTCCCACTATAACATGATGTTCTGGTCCATGCATATGACAAAATGATTGGCACATGAGTTTGTGAATAATATCAATAGGATTTTTAGAACTTTCTTCAAGACATAATTGAATAATACTATCCATTCCTTTAGTATGACATTCATTACAAACATAATGACCATTTATACATCTTGTTTTACTATTTTCTTTTTTATGACAAATTACACATTCCATCAATTCATCTTTTTCTAAATATTCTAAATAAGCATTACAAATTATACACTCTTTTGCCATATTTTTATAACTCCTTTAATCTTTCCAACCTTCTTTTTATATCATAGCATATTTTTATTTTGTATTATATAATATTTGTCAATATCCCTTTTACTCATAATAAAATACAATTTTTAAATATCATTTTAAACATAAAATTGAATGAAATTTAATAGAATTTTTTATCAACAACTTATAATCATACAATTAATCTTCAAATTAGAACTTTTTATTCAAAATAATATGTTTCATTTTTATTATTTTGAATTGTAGCATTCTTTGGTACTACTTTTAAAATATTATATATATTATAAATATCAGGATAAACACTTATCATCCCCATTATTGACATCCCAAAAAGTATACCATTTAATTCCTTTAAATCATTGTTACTAAAACAAAACATGATTAATGGAATTAATCCTAGAATAATTGGTAATATACTTAAAAATACATAACGGTTTCTTTTTACTGGACTTGAAGATAGAGCTACTGCTGTTAAACTTTTAGGCATTATCCCTATATATACTGTTGCATCTTTAGGAAAAGCAACAGCATGCAGTAATTCGTGGACAAGTATTAATAAAAATCCTATAATACACCCTATATAGAGAAAGACTACATTTATTACTTTTTCATTAGCTATAAATGTTTTAGTAAACATACATATAAAACAAATGAAAATAGACGGTATCATAAAAGGTAATGCTTTCACTTGCATTTTTTTCATATCTTCTTCACCATCTATTTTTTTAGCATTCTTAGGTATATCAGCTGTAGGAAAATCTTTCTCACTTTTTATTATACCTGCCCATACAATTTTAGACATTTCTTAATCTCCTCTCCTAACAATAAATTCATATTTGAATTACTTTCTATTTGGTTTTCTTTTGATAAATAGTAGCTTCTTCAAATCCTCTATTATTGAATTGTTTGTTATATTAAACATAACCCATTTTCCATCGTGGAATGTCTTAACATTGTCATAGGTTTCTAATACACTAGGTGAAAGTTCATTTCTTATTTCTTCAACTTTAGTTCTTTCATCTTTACCAAAGATAATCATAAATCCCAATATATTATTCTTAAAATAAAATGCACATAAGGTTTTTCCACCTTTTCTAAACTTATATTCATAAGTCCATTTTTTGCCACCATTATTCCATATTTGTTCCATATCATAAAATTTTATTATTTCATCAACAATATCATAAAAAATATTAACCTTATCAATTCCAACTAATTTTTCAAGCTCTTCTTTTTTTATATTTTCCATAATTAAATCTCCTCAACAAATTTTTATTTATTGCTTACTATATCATAACATATTTGTATCTTAAAACATAATACAATAAAAAGTTTAATAATATATACTTCAACAACAAGCAGACATGTTTCCTCAAATCTACTATAGAACTACCGACTATTTTCTCATTTTTATGTACACTTTTTATATAAAAAATATCAATGACAGTCAAACTTAATAAAAAAACACTGCCATTTTTGTAATGACAGTCGTAAAATCGTGATTTTTAAACCATTGTTTTTTAACTAAAAATAATTAAAATTATGTTGATTTAATCAATATTTTTTTGATATGATAGTCGAACTATGCTCTCTATGTGTTGTACATCATAACTTCTGCCGAGTTCAAGGCATAATCCTCTGTAATAAGAAACTCTTTTGTTTGTAACACTTTGATCTACAAACAATATGTTCTTAACATTTTAAATAAATTTTTTTAAAGATAACATTATAGTCTCAACCACTTCTCTAAATCAATAATCTTAATACCTTCATATTGATATTCATCATGATGTGTATTAGCTAATAATATTTTTGGATAAGCATCATGTATCTTTAATAATGAAGACACCTCTCTTTCAAATGTTTTTTCATTTGAAATATCATCACTGACTTGAAAATATATTTTTTCATTTTGTTTCAGTGCTACAAAATCTATTTCTTTTTTATATAATTTACCTACATAAATTTCATATCCTCGTCTTAGTAATTCAATTGCAACTATGTTTTCATAAACTCGCCCATAATCCATATTTCTTATACCTATATTTGCATATCTAAAAGAATGATCAACTAAATAATATTTATCATTTGTTGCTAAATACTTTTTTCCTTTAATATCATAGCGTCGAATTCTATAAAATAAGAATGCATCACTTAAATACTTCATATACAGTTTGATTGTTTTATCAGTAATTTTTAAATTTGATTTTGCTAATGTTTTAGAAATATTATTAATAGATGTTAAAGAGCTTATATTATCCATCATAAAATAAGCCAAATCATGTATAATCACTTTATTTCTTGTCGTATATTTCGTCATAATATCTCTAATAATCAATGTTTCAAAAACATCTCGAATGTATTTATATTTATCATTTCGTTCTGCATAAACTAATGAGCCTGGCATGCCACCTTCTAAAACATATTGATTTAATGAATAATTATTAGCATAATATTTCATGCACTCTTTATATGAAAATGGAAAAATCTCTATTTCATATGTTCTTCCTGTAAATAATGTTGCTAAGTCACTACTAAGAAGAAATGCATTTGAACCAGTAATATAAATATCATATTTCATACTGCTATGTAAACTATTAATCACCTTTTCAAATTGGTCACACATTTGCACTTCATCTATACAAACATAATTATTTTTTTGATAATCATAGAGACTTTCAACATAATTATTTAAAGCATGATACTCTAGATAAGGCTCACTATTTAAAGAGTTAAAATCTATATAGATGATATTAGCATCTTGATCATTTTGTTTAATATACTCCATAAATTGAAGCAATAAACAGCTTTTACCAGAACGTCTAATTCCTGTAATCACCTTTATGTCAGGAGTTCCAATTAAGCTAATCATTTTTTGCAGATAATCTCTTTCCAAAAGTTTCATATCATCGCCTCCAGACATATTATACCCTCTTATTCCGAAAAAATAAATATTTTTTATCTTTTCGGAATAACTTCTTAATATTTCTTTCATTAATCATTTTATTTTATCTTATATAATGTATAAATCATTAATTTCTAAAAATTATCTGAAGGAATATAATCGCTTAATTTGCTCTTGTAAATATTAACTATATAAATAAACTGGAATTTTCATATACTTATTCTCTTTTTTGCATATAGATTTCTTTATCATTTTTATCTATTTCAAATTCATTCGACGATATCCGAATCAATTTTGTTCCTGTCGGCATATCAATATATTTAAAAATATCACTGTCTAATCGTTGCCACACCATTCCTACTGAGAGTAGCATCAAGTTTTTTGTATCTGAAAGGTATTCATCATCTTCATCGCCAGATCCAAAAAACCAACCGCTGTCATCTTTGTCATATGGTTTGTTTCTTTCCATATATCCTACCTTCCAGCCTTCTTCTATTATCCTTTTTGAAATGACAGCAGATAAATTGCAGATATTCAATTTGTTCTTCATCACAGCATGATACTTTTCTCTGCTACTAAAATCCTGAAGTTCATCATCTGTGATTTCAATATCCATATAGATATTGTCAATATTTTTATCCCATATTTTTTTATCATCTGCTTCATGGGTCAATGCTGTAGCTAATTTGAGCATGTCTGTTTTGTCAATATCCAAATATTCTTTCTCCGTTTTGATGAGCTTTTTCCCTTTTTCGCCATAGAGGTATACTTGCACTTCTCCCGTATTGTAGAGTGCCAACTTGACAGCACCCAGATTATCCTTATCGCTATAAAATACCATAAAATATGGAAGTCTATCATTAACATACCAATCAAATTCAGTACCGTTTTGCCCATTCATATAAAAAACTGCCCCACCATCTTCCAACTCACTGCTTTTCACATGAGGTAAATATAAAGCCATATCTTTATCGACTATTTTTTTGATTTCACATGATATCCTGTTTACGATACTCTCAAAGTTTGTCGATTTACTTATTTCTGGGGTAGCTTCATTTACTTTTTTTCCTTTTAATTTATCCAAAAATCCCATTCATTTCACTCCTTAAATTCTCATTTATCTTTTAACATATCATAACACATTTATAAATGTCAATCTAAAAATGTACAAATTTGCTCACTTAAGAATGTACAATT
>CAJUOS010000061.1 GCA_910588075.1 uncultured Erysipelotrichaceae bacterium
TAGAGAAGATGTGTAAGATATTTGATGAAGTGAGAGAAATGGGAAAAGAACAAGGTAAAAAAGAAGGAATAGAGATAAATAGAATTGTATCTATACAAAGTTTAATGAAGAATTTAAATTTAAATATAGAGGAAGCAATGAATGTATTAAGCATACCGAAAGAAGAACAAGAACATTATACACATTTGATTCATTAAAAGATGCCACCAATTATATTAATATAATTGGTGTTTTTTTCATTAAAAATGTTAAAAGTGGATAATTTCGTTTCTTAATATAGACTTGTGTTTATAAAGTAATAAGATTATAATACCTACAAAGGAGGAAAGATAATATATGAATCCAAAAATAAAGAAAAGATTAAGAATAATAGCAATTCTTACAACACTTATATGGATGATTGTTATTTTTAGATTTTCTATGGATACAGGAACATCTTCTCATGAGTTAAGTGATTTATGTGTACAAATCTTTAATAAGGCTGTTTATTCATTTACAGGTAAGGATTTACGAATATCTATAACTCCTGAGCATTATGCAATGGTTGAATTATTTTTTAGAAAACTTGCACATATGGGTATATATTTTATATTAAGTATAAATGTAATGGTTGTTTTATTTACTTTTAATATGAAAATGATTTCAAGAATATTTATATCTGTTTTCTTTTGTTTTATATATGCATGTACTGATGAATTTCATCAAATGTTTGTTGATGGAAGAGGAGCAAGTTTTTTTGATTGTTTAATAGATACAACTGGAGCTATTTTAGGAATTGTAGCTGCATTAATTCTTTACTGTATTCTATATACAATAATGACAAAGTATCAAAAAAATCATGGATTGATTAAAGGGGCTTATGAAACGCAATAATGAAAATAGTCATTTGAGAGAAAATCTAAGTATTGTTGGAGAGAGTATATAATGATATAATATTTATTGGTGTTATTATTAAATATTGATAAGAAGGAGGACAAGAAATGAAAAAATTTTTTTATAGTTTTTTATTATTTTTGATAGAAGTTCTCCTTTTTTATATGATATCTATTGTTTTAAAAATACCGACAGATTTAATGTGTAGAATTGGTTTGATTTGGTTTATTGTTATATTAATATTTAAACATTATAAAATAGAGTCAACATTAGTATGGGATGAAATTAGAAGTGATGCTAAAGCATTTATTTATTATTCTATGATAAGTTTTGCATTTCTTTATCCTCAATTACAATTTTATTTAAAAGTAGTGGGGATAGGTTTTTTTATGTTTTGTGTTTCAGTATTTGTTAATAGATTCTTACGTATTTTATTAAGAGATTTTTTAGCTAGAAAAACTCTTATAATAGGAACTGGAGAAGGGGCTTATAGAATTGGTAAGATTTCACATCATAATAGATTCGCTTTAACAAAAGTTGTTGGTTTTATAAAAGATGATGATGTCAATGAAGATTTATATAATGATGATTTGTTTGATATATTTGAGTATGAACTTTTAGATAATATTATTGAAGAAAAGGAGATAGAACAAGTTATTATTGCTGTTTCTCATGCTGATCAGGCGAAAATTGATGAAATTTCTAAAAAAATATTTAATAAGGTTGAAATTATTAAAATATTACCTGAACTTAATTTTACAATGGCTTTTAATTCAGAAATTATTGATTTTGATGGAGAATTATTGATTTCAACATCAAGAGGGAAGTCAAGTGCAATTAAAAGAAAACTGAAAAGAATTATAGATATTAGTGCTGGGATATGTGGCTGTCTTTTATTATTGCCATTAACATTATGGGTTATAGTTATGAATAAAAAGAATGGAGACACAGGTCCTATATTCTTTAAACAAGAAAGAATAGGGTATAGGGGGAAATCCATTTATATTTATAAGTACAGATCAATGGTTTTAGGTGCTGAAGAAATATTAGAAGAATTAATGGAAAATGATTCTACAATAAAAGAAGAATATTTAACTCATAAAAAATTAGCACAAGATCCACGTATTACAAAAGTAGGACAATTTTTGCGTAAAACATCTCTTGATGAATTTCCACAATTTATTAATATTCTTAAAGGGGAAATGAGCTTGGTTGGACCAAGACCATATCTTTTAAGAGAAAAAGAGGATATGGATATTTATTATGAATCTATTATTAAATGTAAACCTGGTTTAACAGGAATGTGGCAAGCAAATGGAAGAAGTAATGTTGGCTTTAAAGATCGTTGTAAATTAGATGATTATTATCATCGTAATTGGACTTTAGGATTAGATTTGATTATTATATATAAAACAATTAAAAGTGTATTCTATGGTAAAGGAGCTTTATAGAACTGGTAAAAGGAGAAAGATTAATGAAAATAGGATTAGTTGGCTCTAGTGGTGGTCATTTAACACATTTGTATATGCTGAAACCAACATGGCAAAAATATGAAAGATTTTGGGTAACTTTTGATAAAGAGGATGCCAGAAGTCTTTTAAAAGAAGAAAAAGTCTATTCTTGTTATTATCCAACAAATAGGAATATCAAGAATCTTATACGAAATACTTTTGTGGCTTGGAAAGTTTTGAGAAAAGAGAAACCAGATATTTTGGTTTCATCAGGAGCTGCTGTGGCTGTTCCATTCTTTTATCTAGGAAAATTATTTGGTAAAAAATTAATTTATATTGAAGTTTTTGATCGTGTTGATAAGCCAACTTTAACAGGGAGACTTGTTTATCCAATTACTGATCAATTTATTGTTCAATGGGAAGAACAGCTTAAAGTTTATCCAAAGGCAATCAATTTAGGAAGTATATTTTAGGAGGAATATAGTCATGATATTTGTAACAGTAGGGACACATGAACAACAGTTTAATAGATTAATTCAAAAAGTAGATGAATTAAAAAGGGATGGATATATTAAAGAAGATGTATTTATGCAAATTGGTTATAGTACATATAAACCTCAATATTGTCAATGGCAGTATATGATTTCCTATGATGAAATGTTACAAAATGTAAAAAAAGCAAGAATTATTATTACTCATGGAGGACCAGCAAGCTTTATTCTTCCTTTACAAGAGCATAAAATTCCTATCATTGTACCTCGACAGGAAAAATATAATGAGCATATTAATAATCATCAAGTAGAGTTTGTTCATTTTGTTGAAGAAAAACAAAAAAATATAATAATTGTTGATAACATTGATGATTTAAGAGACGTATTGGAAGATTATGATTCGTTTATTTGTCAAATGAATCAAGAAATTGTAAGTCATAATGAAAGTTTTAATGTAGAATTTGAAAAAATTATGAAAAATTTATTATAAATAGAATGAAAAAATATGGTAAGATAAAAAGAGATGTTTTATTTCAAAGGAGCTGTTTGAAATGAAGAAAATTTTAATGATTAATACAGTTGGATATGGGCAAAACGGAATTGTATCAGTATGTGCTAATTTATGTGAGGGACTAGATTTTCATAAATATAAAGTTGATTTAGTCTCTTTTTATGATATAGATGAACAAATATTTAAAAAGTTTGAAAATACACATACAAAGCTTTATGTTCTTCCACATAGAAAAACAGAATTGAAGAGTTATCTTGTTCAACTTTATAAAATGATGAAAGTTAATCATTATGATATTGTTCATGTTCATGGAAATAGTTCAACAATGATAATAGAATCTATTCTTGCAAGATTGTGTCATATTAAAAATATAGTTGTACATTGTCATAATAATAATACTTCTCATGCTTTTCTTAATAGTTGTTTAAAACCATTTTTTAAATTATCTTACACAGATGCTGTTGCTTGTTCTCATTTAGCTGGTCAGTGGCTATTTGGGAAATCTCATTATTCTATTATAAAGAATGGTATACATTCACATGATTTTATTTTTGATACTTCAGCAAGAATGGAAATAAGAAAAAAATTAAATATAACTGATGAATTAGTCTTAGGACATGTAGGGTTATTTAATCAACAAAAAAATCAAGAATTTTTATTAAAATTAATCAAACAACTTGTTCAAAAAGATATTTCATGTCGTTTATTATTATTAGGTGATGGTGAACTTAAGGAACAGTTGATGAAGTTGACATACGAATTCAATATACAAGATTATGTTATTTTTTTAGAAAACACTAATGATATTCCACAATTTTTATCAGCAATGGATGTGTTTGTATTTCCATCGAAATGGGAAGGATTTGGATTGGCTATTTTAGAAGCACAAGCTAATGGTTTACCATGTCTTGTTTCAAATTTTGTTTCAGATGATGTCAATATTACAAAAGATTTAATATATATATCTTTAGATGATTTAGATTTATGGATTGAAAAAATACTTTCTTTAGATTTATCGTTGCGTTATCAGCAAAGTTTAGGTAATATTAAGAAGATAAGAGAAGCAAATTATGATTTTGAGAATATTGTTCAAGATTTAGAAGATTTATATAGTCATTCTCGTTAAGAAAGGATGTTTTTTTTGAAAAAAGTAAAGTTATTGATTAAAAATCATCATTGTTTATATCATACCTATCTTTATTTCAGTCAATTTATTATAGGAATGATGAAATTCATATTAAAACCAAAGAAAGGACAAATTCTATTTATTTCTTTTAATGGTGATAGATTTGATGATAGTCCTAAAGCTATTTATGATTATATGATAAATGATGAATTTTTTAATGATTATGAATTTATTTGGGCATTTCAAAATCCAAGTCAATTTCATATATTACGAGGAAAGAAAATATCATTCGATTCTTTTAAATATTTTTATTATGCTATGACATCACAAGTATGGATTACCAATGTAGCAGTTGAAAGAGGATTAGCATTTAAACATAAAGATACTATTTATATCAATACATGGCATGGAACACCGTTAAAAAATATTGATAATGAAAAAGCTAAGAATAAAAATCATTTTAGTCAAATTGATATAATGTGTGCTCAAAGCTGTTTTGATCAAAATATTTTTTCAGATATTTTTCATATAAAAAAAGAAAATATATTATGTTGTGATTTACCAAGAAATGATATCTTATGTCAAGATAATCAAGATAAAATAAAAAAGATTAAGAAAGACTTAAATATCCCAATCAATAAAAAAGTTATTTTATATATGCCTACATATCGTGAATACCAAGTTGATAAAAATGGAATGATTATTTTTGATATGCCTATTGATTTTAAAAAATGGTATCATTATTTAAAAGATGATTATATTATTTTATTTAGAGCACATTATCTTGTAGATAAAGTAGTTGATTATGAGCATATTGATTTTATAAAAAGTGTATCTACATATCCTGTTTTAAATGAGTTATTTTTAATATCAGATTTATTGATTAGTGATTATTCAAGTGCATATTTTGATTATTCAATTTTAAATAAACCAATGTTTTGTTTTGCATATGATTATCAAGAATATTTAGATAAAAGAGGATTATATATGGATTTAAATATTTTACCATGTCAAATACATTATAATGAAGATTCTTTATTAGATGATTTATTACATTTTTCATATACTGAAGCATGTAAAAAAACCAAAGAATTTCAAGAAAAATTTGCCCCTCATTGTGGGAATGCAAGTCAATGTGTTGTTGAAACTCTTAAAAATAAATTAAATGGAGGAATAAATCAGTGAATAATATAGTTGCGATTATTGTAACTTTTAATAGAAAAGAATTGTTAGGGGAAGCTATTGAGGCTCTATGTTCGCAAACAATTCAAAGTTTTGATATTATGGTTGTTGATAATGCAAGTACTGATGGCACAAAGGAATATATTTCTTCATATGTTAATAATGGAACAATTCAATATTTTAATACAGGTAAGAATATTGGTGGGGCTGGAGGTTTCCATTTTGGAATGAAGAAGGCTTTGATGGAAAATTATGATTATATTTGGTTGATGGATGATGATACAATTCCTGATAAAGATTGTTTGGAAAATTTAATGAAAGCAAAAGAAATTCTTCATAATCAGTTTAGTTTTTTAAGTAGTTATGTTTATTGGATTGATCATTCGCCTTGTGTAATGAATTTTCAAAGAGCGTTTGAATATGGTTGGATTCAAAATCAAAGCCAACTTAAAGAAGGGATTATTCCTATTAAAACAGGAACTTTTGTCTCAGCTTTTATCAATACACAAACAGTAAAAAAAGTAGGTTTACCAATTAAAGAGTTTTTCATTTGGTCTGATGATACAGAATATACTTATCGTTTGAGTCAAGTACAACCTGCTTATTTTATTGCTAGAAGTCAAGTTTTACATAAAATGAATACGAATGCAAGTGCTGATATTGTATCTTGTGATAAAGAGCGTATTGATAGATATTCAATTGCTGTGCGAAATAGATTTTATATAGCTAAAAAATATGGTATAAGAAGTCTTATAACATTTCATAGTCAATTTATTAAGAATTTGATAAGAGTTATTAAAAAAGCAGATAATGCTAAAATGAAACGATGCTTATCATTAATGAAAGGGTATGGTAAAGGATTGTTTTTCCATCCTCAGATTGAAAAAGATATATAAAGTTTAAAGGAGGTTTGTATGAATAAAGTTTTTAAGAACTATTTATATAATTTAAGTTATCAACTTTTAATTATTATTCTTCCTTTAATAACAACCCCTTATGTATCAAGAGTTTTAGGAGCTAAAGGAGTAGGAACTTTTGGTTATACAAATTCCATTGTCCAATATTTTATTCTCTTTGGTGCTATTGGATTAAATATTTATGGACAAAGAGAAATTGCTTATCATCAACAAAATAAAAAAGAATACAGTCAGTTATTTTGGGAATTGTTTATTGTTCGTATATGTACAATAACAATCAGTCTATTTTTATTTTTTTGGATGAGTTATGAATATACAAAATATACTTATATTTTATATATTCAAATTATTGATATAATTGCTTCAATGATAGATATTAGTTGGTTTTATCAAGGAATTGAAGATTTTAAGAAAATCGTTATAAGAAATTTCTTTGTAAAATTAACAGGTGTTTTATTTATATTTTTATTTATTAAGAATTCAGATGATTTATATCTCTATACATTTTTTCATTCTTTTGCTTTGTTTTTAGGTAATCTATCTATGTGGATTTATTTACCTAAAATATTAGTAAATATTAATTATAAAACATTAAAATTCATACCTCATTTAAAATCATCACTTATATTATTTATCCCTCAAATAGCTATTTCTTTATATACATTATTAGATAAAACAATGATTGGTTTTTTAACAAATAATGAATATGAAGTTGGTTTTTATGAACAAGCTCAAAAAATTGTTAAAATTGCTTTGACACTTATTACTTCTTTAGGCACTGTTATGATGCCAAGAGTAGCTAATATTTATGCCCAAAATGATAATCAAAAAGTCAAAGAATATATGAATCATGCTTTTCATTTTGTATTTATATTGGGAATTCCAATTATGTTTGGGATTATAGGGATTACTGAAAATTTAGTTCCGTGGTTTTTTGGTGATGGATATGAAAAGGTAAAATTAAATATGATTATTATCTCACCAATTATTTTATTCATTGGTTTAAGTAATGTTATGGGAATGCAATATCTTCTCCCAACAGCAAAACAAAAGCAATATACTATTTCAGTAATTTTAGGTTCTATTTTTAATTTTGGATTAAATTTAATACTTATTCCTTTTTTTCTTTCTTATGGTGCTGCCATAGCAACTGTTTGTGCAGAAGGTATTGTAACTTTAGCACAATTCATTTTTATTAGAAAAGATTTTGATACTAAAAGTATATTTAAACAGTCATTAAAATATTTTATGTATTCATTGATGATGTTGATAAGTATTATTTTTATAGGAAAGTTTATTCAATCAGGAGTTCTTTGTACAATTATTCAAATCATATGTGGTATTATTGTTTATGGAATATTACTGTTGATCACAAAAGATCCATTGATTAATGATATAATAACAAAACGTAAAAAAGGTGAAAATTATGAATAGTGAATTTCAAAGGAAAATAAAAAATATAAGTTTTGAAATAGCATATTTTTTATATATTTTATCTTTACTTATTGGCTTAACCATGTTTAAAGATATACATAGTGTATCCTTGTTTCAAGATATATTGCGTAATTTATCATATATTTTTCTAGTGTTGAAAATTTGTGTTGATTTTTATGATTCACAAAATAAAATCAAATTTATTGTGATTTGGTTATTATTGATAGGACCTGGATTAATTGTATCTTATGTTACTCATAGTATTACTTTATTAACGACTTTAGTCTTTGTATTATGTGCTTATCAAATTGATTTTGATAAACTTTTAAAAAAGATATTGATTATAAATATTGTTTTTGTTGTAGTTACTGTTTTATCTAGTTGTTTAGGTATTATTCCTAATTTATCGTTTATTCAAGAAGAAAGAGTTCGATATTCTTTAGGATTTACATATCCCAGTCATTTAACAAGTTTTTTGTTTTTTAATACTCTTATTTATATTTTTATAAAGAAAAATAATTTAAAAACTAAAGATTATTTGATTTTAGGAATACTATCTGTTTTGTGTTATTGTATGACAGATGCTAGAATGGGTTTGATATGTACAATACTGGTTTTAATTGTTTTCTTTTTGATTTATAATTATTCCCATGTACATATTCCTAAAATAATTAATCGTTGTATTGTTTGTTCGCCATTAATTTTTGCTGGTATTACTACTTTTTTAGCAGTTATATATGATAAAAGTTCTATGATATTATTATTTTTAAATCAGTGCTTAAATGGGCGATTAGGTTATGCTAAGTATATTTTGGGTAAACATGGTATTGATCTGTTTGGAAATTATATAGAATGGCATGGTTGGGTAGGAAATCAAGGTGTTAATATGATTTCTAATTATAATTTTGTAGATATTTCATATGTAAAGATTCTTGCTAATTATGGTATTGTTGTATTCATCTTCTTTGTTGTATTTCTTTCTTTATTATGTTATAAAGCATATATAAAGAAAAATATTTGTTTACAATTTATTATCTTTTTTATTTGTATGTATTCAGTGGTTGAACCTAGATTAATTGAATTACATTTTAATCCATTTATATTATTGTTATTAAATCAATCATATCTTTTAACACATACAGAAATAGTAGAGTTAAAAAATAAGTTTTTGAAGAAATATAAATTGAAAAGATGATTATTTATTTCATAGGAGGGGAAAATGAAAAGAGTAATTACATATGGAACTTTTGATTTGTTTCATGTTGGACACCTTAATATTATTAAAAGAGCAAAACAGTTAGGAGATTATTTGATTGTTGCTGTATCAACTGATTCATTTAATGAAATAAAAGGAAAAAAATGTGTTATTCCTGATGATGAAAGAATGGCTATTGTTGAATCTATTCGCTATGTTGATAAAGTTATTCCTGAAGAAACATGGGAACAAAAGATTGCTGATATACAAAAGTATAATATTGATGTTTTTGTTATGGGTGATGACTGGGAAGGTCAATTTGATGAATTGAAAGAATATTGTGAAGTGGTTTATTTACCAAGAACGAATGAAATTAGTACAACGAATATTAAGAGAAAACTTGGTTTAAAAAAATAAAGAATAGTTATTTAAAAAAGAATTTTGCTTTACTTCCTGTTTGAGGGAAGTTCTTGAAATGTACACACTGATGTGCTAATATGTTAGAGATTTGAGAAAAGAGGGATAAAATGTCAAAAAATACTCATATTATTCAAAAGATTACTGAATGGAAAGTTGTTATTGCAATTCAAGTGATTGCATCTTTATTATTTGTTGGCTTCTTATTTAAATTAGGAGCACTACCAATTAAATATTTAATGATTATTATTGTATTGGTTACTTTATTATCTGTTGGTACACTTTTTTTGATGAAACCAAACAAGAATAAAAATAAAGGTAAAGTGAGAAATCTGATTGGAAAAGTTATTAGTATTTTATTAAGTGTTTTATTATTAGTAGGAACTTTATATGTATCTCAAGGTGATTCTGTGTTAAGTAAAATTACTGATGCAAATTCTCAAACAACAAGAATTTCAGTTGTTGTTATGAAAGATAGTTCATATCAATCTTTATCTGATTTAAAAAATGAAACTATTGAAGTTAATACCTCTGTGGATAGTGAAAAAATGCAAGAGGCTATTCAAGCTTTACAAAAGGAAGAATCTTCTATTCAAACAAAGAGTAATGATGATTTTGAAAATATGGCTGATAATTTGTATGATAATAAAACAAAAGCAATTTTTGTTAATGAAGCTTACTATGCTATTATGGAAACAAAACATGAAAATTTTGCAAATGAAACGAGAGTTATTTGGACATATGAAATTCATGAAGAATTAGACGATTTATCAAAGAATGTTAATGTGACAGATGATGTCTTTACAGTTTATATTAGTGGTATTGATACAACAGGTAAAGTATCAACAGTATCAAGATCAGATGTTAATATGTTAGTAACTGTAAATCCAAAAACAAAACAAATTTTAATGACAAGTATTCCTAGGGATTATTTTGTAACTTTGGCTAATAAAGGTAAAAAAGATAAATTAACACATGCAGGTATATTTGGTGTGGCAAATTCTGTAAAAACAGTGGAAGGATTTATGGATATTGATGTAAACTATTATGCAAAAGTTAATTTTACATCTTTAGTAACAATGGTTGATGCTTTGGGTGGTATTACTGTTGATTCACCAGTTTCTTTTACAACAAGACATGGAAATTATAAAATTGTAAAAGGTGCTAATGAGATGGATGGTGCTAAAGCTTTAGGATTTGTAAGAGAAAGATATGGATTAAAGGGTGGAGATAATGATCGTGTGAAAAATCAACAAAGAGTTTTAACAGCTATGTTGAAAAAAATGATGTCTCCAGCAATTATTACAAATTATTCTAGTATTTTAAATTCAATTGCGGGATCATTTGAAACAAATATGTCATCTTCAGAAATTACAGCATTATTACAAATGCAAATTAATGATATGACATCTTGGGATATTCATCAAATTCAATTGACAGGAAAAGGTGCAATGAAAACAGGTGGAGCAATGATGCCTAATCGTAAGTTATATTATATGATTCCTGATGAAAGTAGTATATCAAATGCTAAATCATTAATTCAAAAAATGATTAATGGTGAAAAAATAACAATAAATGAATAATAAATAGAAAGAAGAATTCAAATGAAGAATTCTTTTTTTCTTTTATAGAAGAAAAAGAGAAATAAAAAAAGAATATATAAGAAGAA
>CAJUOS010000062.1 GCA_910588075.1 uncultured Erysipelotrichaceae bacterium
AATAGGAGCAACAATTTTAGAAGGTGGAATTGTTGTTACAGCTACTTATATAAGAAAACTCTTACAATTATTTGGATATATAAGCATAGTAACTCCCTTACAATATATTGCATATACAATGACAATTTTGTCTATTATCTATGCTTATTTTCATCCCTTATCACAATCCTTTCATGATAAATTGGCAAAGACAATTGTTATAAAAAAGGATTAAAATTTGACTATATTTATGCTATATTTGAAGTAGGGGAGTGATAAAGAATGTTTAATCTTATCATTATTTTGTTATCATTAATTAATAGTGAAGTTAATGAATCAAATAACTATAAAATAGCAAAATATATTTTAGAAAATATAACTGAATTGGAAAATTGTTCAATTACTGAGTTAGCAAAAAAATGTTATGTTTCTAATTCAAGTATTTCTAGATTTTGTAGAGATATTGGATTGAATGATTATAATGATTTGAAAAATCAAGTTGCTAAATATCAAGTTTCACATGAAATTGCTATTCAAAAATTTAAATATCAAAATGATAATAGTCAAGCACCTATAAAATCATATGTAGATGCTATAACAGATCATTTAAAATTATTAAGAGATAGTCTTGATGAAAAAATTATTCAAGAATTAGTTAGGGATATTTATGATTATCAATATGTTGGAGCTTTTGGTTATTTACAATCAGAAACAGTTGCTATGAATTTGCAATTTGATTTACAAACAAATAGAAAAGTTATTTTTACATGTATGCCTTTTGCGAATCAAATAGAGTATATTAAAAATGCAGATGAAAAACATTTAATTATTATTTTTTCAGAATCTGGTACATATTTTAAAAGAGCACTTGCAAGAACACATATTTTTAAAAATATAGAACATAAACCTAAAATTTATTTAATTACAAGTCATCAAAATATAACTTTACCATATGTTGATCAATATATTCGTTATCAAAGTCATCATGATTATGCAAGTCATCCTTATCCATTACTAGCAATATCAGGTATAGTTTGTTCGCAATATTCAAAGTATCTTCTAACAAAAGAATAAAGTTTTATATAGTGCTTTTAAGCACTTTTTTTCATTATATAAATATTTATTATAGAAAGTCTATAAAAAAACAGTACAAATTGTACTGTTTAAAATAATGTTATTTTTTAGCTTTTTTTGGGTCTTTTGCAATTTCAGCAATTGATGTAACTGCAGCTGCCATACCTTGTAATTCACTAGGAATAATAATCTTTGTTGAATCCCCTTTAGCAACCTCTTCTAATGCTTTAAAACCTTCTAATGTAACGTATGCTTCTTGAGGTTGAGCATTATTAATATATTCAATACCTTTAGCTTGTGCTTCATATACAAGTCTTAATGCTTCAGCTTCACCTTCAGCACGAGCAATTTGAGCTTCTTTCTCTGCTGTTGCTTCAAGAATCATTGATTCTTTTTTACCTTCTGCAGTTAAAATAGCGGCTGTTTTCTTACCTTCAGCTTGTAAAATTGCTTCACGTCTTTCACGTTCAGCACGCATTTGTTTTTCCATGGCTTCTTGAATATCACGAGGTGGAATAATATTTTTAACTTCAACACGATGAATTTTTATTCCCCAAGGATCAGTTGCTTCATCAAGGATAGAACGCATTCTTGAATTAATGATATCTCTTGATGTTAATGTTTCATCTAATTCAAGATCTCCAATAATATTACGTAATGTTGTTGCTGTTAAATTTTCAATAGCATTTAAAGGACGAACAACACCATAAGTAAATAATTTAGGATCAGTAATTTGGAAATAAACAACAGTATCAATTTGCATTGTAACATTATCTTTTGTAATAACAGGTTGAGGAGCAAAATCCATAACTTGTTCTTTTAATGAAACTTTATTTGCAATTCTATCTAATAAAGGAACCAAAATATGCAATCCAACATTACAAGTACGATTATAGGCTCCAATTCTTTCAACAACAAAAGCATAAGATTGAGGAACAATTCTAATTGTTCTTGCAACAATAATCACTGCTAAAATAACTAAAATAACAATCCATAAATAATTAAAAATAAAATCAATCATAATATATCCTTCCCTTCATTATATTTCTTTCACAATAACATGTGCACCTTCAATAGAAACAACTTCAGCATATTGTCCAACTTCAATTGTTTCATTATTAAGACTTGTTGCCATCCAAAGAGTACCCATTACTTTAACCTCACCTTTATTATCGGCAGTAATTGTTTCTGTAACCAAACAATGTTTTCCAATAATACGATCATAATTTGTTTTAATAGTATTTCCTCTTAAATATTTCTTAGAAAGAGGTCTTGTTATGAGAATACAAGCAATAGAAACAATTGTAAATAAAGTAACTTGAATAATTTGATTAAATCCAAAAGCTTCAGCAATTAATGCAACAATAGCTCCAGCACCAAACCAAATACTTACTAAGTCAACTGTGATGGCTTCAACAATAATGGAAATAACCAAAATAATTGTCCAAAAAAGTGTAATTGACATTGATTTCCCTCCTTATAATTGTGCAATCATAATCTGATGCACAACATCAAATGTAACCCTATATTTATAACTTTGTTCTTTTTTGAAATCAAATCCAAATTCTTGACATAGGTCTTCAACAAATGACTTGTTAGAAATCCTCCCATAACTCTTTCCCAAAGAAATACGATGTAGCTGAGTTTCAGGATAAACATTGTTATTTAAATCCTCTTTTGTTACAGGCTTAATTCCAATTTGTTTATCTTTTTTATTTATCCCTAATAAAACAAAGTTTACATCTTCAAAATGATAACATGCCGCTTTATTTAACGTTAAATTTGTTTCATAGATTGTTAAAGTTTTAGTAGCAATATCATTTGTAGACCATTCAAAATTCATTCTCTCATCCTCCTTGATACTATTATATTATTAATATTATTTTTTTGCAATAGTGTTATTAAAATATTTTTGTGTTCATGTGAGTATACAAGATAATGAAGATAGTTTATAATAAGACAAAAGGATGAGGAATATGAAAAAGATATTATTTTTATTGATATTCGTTGTATTAGTAGGGTGTAGTTCATCTCATAAACAGATTCAATTAAATCAATCTATGACATTAACATTTTTTTATGTGAATGATTGTTCTCAATGTAAAGCTTTTAAGAATGAAGCAATTCCATTATTAGAAGAGACATTTGGAGATCAACTCACAATCAATCAATATGATTTAGATGAAGAAAATACAGAAAAAGTATATGATCAAGTGATTGATTCTTTGGGAGATTTTGATGAAGAATATTATGGGAATGGACCATTTATTGTTTTAGATGGGTATTTTGCACTTTTAGGATATGAAGGTGGAGATGAAGATTATTTAATAAAGGATATTGAGTCTGCGACTTTAAATAAAGAATTGTCTTATGAATTAGAAGGACGTAGATTTCATTACATAAAGAAATGAAAAAAATTTTGCTTATTTTATTATTTTTTATTGGTGCATGTTCACCTAAACCACAATATTATCTTTATGTATATTATGCGAAAACTTGTCCTGTGTGTAAATCTTTTATGAATCATGTTATACCTAGATTAGAAGAAATGTATGAATCCCAAATGGAAATCATATACTATGACATAGATGAAGAAAAGGCGATAGAAGCATATGCAAAAACATGTAGTTTACTTCAAGATTATTATGTCGATGATGATTCGGGAAGTGTTCCATTTATTGTTTTAGATGGTTACTTTGCAAAGATTGGTTATGAAATAGGGGATCAAGAAGAAATGATTAAGCTTATTGATAATATGATTACAGGAAAAGAAATACCAGAGAATATAGAGGATATTTATTATTTTAAAGAGGGAAAAACATTTCATTAAGGAGGAAAAGGAAGATGTCAACACCACATAATGAAGCTCAAGTTGGTGAAATTGCTAAAACAGTTTTAATGCCAGGGGATCCATTACGTGCTCAATTTTTAGCACAAACATATTTAGAAGATGTTCATCAATTTAATACTGTTAGAAATATGTTAGGTTTTACAGGAACATATAAAGGAAAAAAAGTATCTATTATGGGGTCAGGAATGGGAATACCATCTATTGGTATTTATTGTCATGAACTATATAGTCAATATGGAGTAGAAACAATTATTCGTATAGGATCATGTGGAGGTTTACAAAAAGATGTTCATTTGAGAGATATCATTATTGCTCAAGGGGCATGTACTGATAGTCGCTTTGCTCATCAGTTTGAATTACCTGGAACATTTTCAGCTATAAGTTCTTATCATTTGTTAGAAAAAGCAGTTCAACAAGCGAAAGAAAAGAATGTTGTTTATCATGTTGGAAATATTATTTCATCAGATATTTTTTATCATTTTGATAAAGGAAGTAGTGAAAAATGGGCATCAATGGGATGCTTAGGAGTAGAGATGGAGTCATATGCACTTTTTGCTACAGCAGCTTATTTTCATAAGCATGCTATTACATTATTGACTGTTTCTGATTCATTAGTTACAAATGAAGTAACAACTGCTAAGGAAAGAGAAAATACTTTTACAGCTATGATGGAAATAGCATTGGAGATTGCCTAATGAAGAGATCTGTTGCATTATTTGATTTTGATAATACAATTGCTCAAGGTGATTCTATTAAACGTTTATTAAAATATGATTTAAAAAAACGTCCATGGCATATTTTTTGTTTTATAAAAGTTATCTTTTATTGTTTTGGATATTATGTTTTACATTTTTATTCATTTGAACAGGCAAAGAGTAGCTTACTATTTCCACTTCGTTCAATGGATCAAGACGAGTTAAAATACTTTTATAGAAATTATGTAGCTATTCATTATTATCATCATGTTATAGAAGAAATGAAAAAAAGAAAAAAAGAGGGCTGTTTTGTTATTGTGTGTACAGCTTCAGTAGAGGATTATATGCAATATCATGAATTACCAGCTGATTGTATGATAGCAACACTAACAAATCATGGACAAATTATAGGTAAAAATTGTAAGAATGAAGAAAAAATATATCGTATCAATAAATGTTTAAAGGAACATAATATTGAGATTGATTATGATTCTTCTTATGGATATTCTGATTCAAATAGTGATATTCCAATGTTATCACTTGTTAAAAATAAAAAAAGAGTCTTATTAAAGACTGGTCAAATAATAGCATTTAAAGAATAATGGGTATGATATTCATACCCATTATTTTGTATCTAAGTCTGTAAATAATAACATGATATTAATAATACCAGCTATACCTACAATCATATATATAATGGCACTTAACATTGAAGTTCCAAATAATGTTTCTACAAGATTGAAATTAAACAATCCAATTAAGCCCCAATTAATAGCTCCAATAATTGTAAATACTAAAGCAATTTTTTGAATCATATTCATATATAAGACCTCCTAATGATAGTATAAACAAATGCAAGATGTTTATTCATAAAAATACAATTTATTCATAAAATAAGGTAGGAGGAAAGATTATGAATAAGAAATATATAGCGATTATTGTAGCTGTGGTTGTGGTTATAGGTGGCATTTGCTTTTTTAAATTAAAAACTACATCTTTAAAACAAGCATTAAAGACTGTCGAAAAATATACAAACTATGAAATGGTTTGTCATATGGAAATGTTAGAGAATGATGAACTGAAATCTTATCAGGTTACTTCTTCTTATGCTTCTATTAATGAAAAAGATTATTATAAAGTTGAACTTTATGATAAATCATTAAATCAATCACAAGTTATTGTTAGAAATGATAAAGGTGTATTTGTTTTAACACCATCATTAAATCAAGCTTTTCAATTTCAAAGTGAATGGCCTAATAATTCACCTAAACCTTATATTTATCAATCTCTTTTATCATTTTTTAAAGATAATAAACATGAAAAAGTGAAAGATGGTTATATAGTTAATGGAAAGATGAGTTATGAAAATGATGAACGTATTCAATCTCAGGAAGTTAAATTTAATAAAGATCTTGATCCTATGTATGTTCATGTTTATGATGGAGATGGAACAGAGGTAATTAAATTAAAGGTTGATTCATTTAAGACTAATCAAAAATTAAATAAAAATGCTTTTAGTCAAGAAACAATTATGAAAGAATCAAAAACACAATATAAGAGTGCTGCTGCATCATTACCACTTTATCCAGTGGCTTTAATGGGTTCAACATTAGAACATGAAAAGGTAGCAACTATTGATGATACAACAAATCATATTTTAAAATTTACAGGAGATAAATCATTTACTATTATAGAAAGTTCTGTTTCTTCAAATAATCCTATTAATGTTGTAAAAGTAGAAGGAGAAATGATAGATTTGGTTGATGGTTTTGCATATCAACAAGATAATCAAATGACATATGTTTCATCTGGGGTAGTTTGTTCACTTTACTCTAATGATTTAACGAAAGAAGAAATGTTATCAGTATTATCAAGTATGCAGGCTGCTAATGTGAAATAGGGAAGGTTTTCCCTTTTTTTCTTGAAAAAGGATATTGATTAGATTATACTTAAAATATTGAAAAGAGGTGTTTCTATGACTCAATATCGTGATACTTATGCATTGATTCATTTGGATTATTTGGAAGATAATGTGAATACTTTATACCATAAAGTCCAAAAACCAATGATGGCAATTATTAAAGCTAATGCATATGGGCATGGCTATCAACAAGTTGCGAGTGTGTTAAAAGATAATCCTGTTATTGCTATGTTTGGAGTGGCAACTTTAAAAGAAGCTATTGATTTAAGAAAAGCAGGAATAGATAAAGATATATTGGTTTTAGGAGCAATTCCATTAGAAGATTTAGATATGGTTATAGATTATGATATCACTTTAACATTATATTCTCATGAATATATGCAAGAGATTATTTATTTATATCATCATTATAAACCTGTTAAAGTGCATATTAAAATAGATACAGGAATGAATCGTTTAGGATTTAAAACAAAACAAGAATTTGAGCATGTGCTATCTTCTTGTCCACCACATATTTTTCAAATTGATGGAGTATTTACACATTTTGCAACTGCTGATGATGAAATGCAAAATGAAGCGTATGAGCAACAACTTCGTTTATTTGATGAAATGATTGGGCAACATCATTTTCAATATATTCATTGCCAAAATTCAGCTGCAATGATGTATCATAAGCATACTTCATCAAATATGACAAGAATTGGTATTGCTATGTATGGTGTTGATCCAGCTGGGGAAGAATGTGATTCTTTAAAGCAAGTGATGTCTTTATATACAAAAGTTGCTATGATTAAACATATTAAAAAAGGAGAATATGTGGGGTATGGATACACATATCAAGCTTTGGAAGATGAATTTATAGCGACTTTACCAATTGGTTATGCTGATGGTTTTATTCGTGCTAATCAAGGAAGAAATGTATATATTAATGGAAAAGAATATCCAATTGTTGGTAGAGTTTGTATGGATCAAATGATGATAAAAGTGGATGAACGTGTTAAAGTGCATGATCAAGTAGAAATTTTTGGAGAACATATATCTTTATCAAGAATGGCTAAAGAGTTAAAAACAATACCATATGAGATTACTTGTTTAGTGAGTGAAAGAGTAGAAAGAATTTATCAATATAAAGATAAAACAATTGAATAATAAAAAGATCCTTAATTCTTGGTAAGTTAAGGATTTTTCAATAACAAATTAATTTGAGAAAGGGGGATTTTTAAATGTTTTGTGATTACCATATACATACAAATTATAGTGATGATAGTCAATACTTAATGGAGGATCTTGTTTTAGATGCTTTAGAAATGAAAATGGATGAAATTTGTTTTACTGATCATGTTGATTATGGTATTAAGAAAGATTGGGATGAGGTAGAAGAAATTGAATATCGAGATGGAATGCCTTTTTTAAATGTTAATTATCCACAATATTTTCAAGAAATAAGTGATTTACAAATGAAATATCCAAACTTAGTTATGAAAAAAGGGATGGAATTTGGAGTACAAGTTCATACCATTCCTCAATATAAAACATTATTTTCTAAATATCCTTTTGATTTTATTATTCTTTCTTGTCATCAAGTGAATAATCAAGAATTTTGGACACAAGAATTTCAAGCAGGAAAGACTCAAAAAGAATATAATGAGAAATATTATCAAGAATTATTAGAAATTGTTAAAGAATATAAAGATTATAGTGTTTTAGGACATTTGGATTTAATAACAAGATATGATGAATTAGGAGTTTATGATTTTGAAAATATTAAAGAAATTATTACTCAAATATTAAAGATTGTGATTGCAGATGGAAAAGGTATTGAAGTTAATACTTCATCACATCGTTATGGATTAAATGATTTAACACCATCAAGAGATATTCTTAAACTTTATAAGGAACTAGGTGGAAAAGTGATTACTATTGGTAGTGATACTCATAAACATGAACATTTAGGAGCTTATATATTAGAAACAAAGAAAGAATTAAAAAAATTAGGTTTTCAATATTATTGTACATTTGATCAAATGAAACCTATATTTCATCAATTAGATGAGCAATAAAAAAAGCCACTCGATTGAAATGAAATCCAAAAGTTAAACTTATAACTGAAAGGGTTCATTACAAATGAGTGGTTCTTTTATTTATAATTTTCTTTAACAAAATCATATAAAGAATAGTATTGCATTGCACCTTCTTTTTTAGCAGCAACTTTACCATCTTTAATAACAAGAGTAGCTGGATATGATACATTTGTTTTCAATGTTTTTTCTACATAACTATCAAATTTATCATTTTGGCTTGAATCAACATAATATAATGGAATATCTCTATTTTGTGTTGTATACTTTGTCATAATTTCTTGATAACCAAGGACAGTTGCATCAGCAGAATTTCCAAGAACAACAACAAAACTTTCTTTATCTTTTACCATTTCTGTTAATTCTGATTCTTTAATTGTTTTAAAATCTTTAAATGTTATTTGACGATAAGTAAATAAAGCTAAAAATATAACCAGAACAATTCCAAAAACACTAATTTCTCTAGCAAATTTTTTAATAAATTCCATGATAATGCCTCCTAATGCTCCTATTTTAACAAATTTACTCATATAAAACAACAATAATATTATGTGAAAACTTGGATATTCTCATCATTCTTTGTTATAATGTGGAAAAGGAGGGAAATGATAATGAAAAATATTGTAAAAACTGATAAAGCACCAGGGGCAATTGGACCATATAGTCAAGGTATTGATATAGGAAATATGATTTTCTTTTCTGGTCAAATTCCACTTCATCCACAAACTGGAGAAATGCCTGAAGGAATTGAAGCCCAAGCAAAACAAGCTTTAGAAAATGTTAAAGGATTATTAGAAAGTCAAGGTTTAGATTTTTCAAATGTAGTCAAAACAACAGTTTTTCTAGATAGTATGAATGATTTTAACATAGTCAACGAAATTTATGCACAATATTTTGTTGAACCTTACCCTGCAAGAAGTGCCGTTGAAGTTGCGAAACTTCCAAAAGGAGCACTTGTAGAGGTAGAAGTTATTGCTGTTAAATAATAAAACTCTTATAATGGTTGAAAGTGAAAAAGAATATCTTCGTTTACATTATGCAGATGGACACTATGAGATTGTTCCTGGAAAGATTCGTAACTACATTATTAAAAATAAAAAAGGATACAAGAATCCAATAGATATTAACAATCATTTGTTATATCCAACAAAGAATATTCATGATGTTTCATGCAAATGGGTTAATTTAGAAGTTTATGAAGAAATCAATCATTATTATGTATTTTTATTAGAATGTTATGGCATAGAACATCAAGTATGTAAGATGTACTTGAAACATAAAAAAGATTTATTAAAGCAAAGAAAGGAGTCTTGAGCCAATGTCATTAAGTTAAGATGACAATATTTGAACCAGAAGTTTATATCAAATAG
>CAJUOS010000063.1 GCA_910588075.1 uncultured Erysipelotrichaceae bacterium
CAGAATGCCCTTATAGGGCGAGAGCATACCACGTCTTTTAGGCGTGGTTATGATATAGAGGAGTTTAATCATAATATAGAAAATGGTTTCATATAATATTGTGGTGATTTCCATGATATATATTAAAATGATTAAAAAAATAAAATGGGTAAATATAATGATGACAATCATTGTTTTTTCTATTGTTATAAGATTGGCTTATAGTCAATTTGTTTCTTATGAGGAATTATCTTTAAAGGCAACTGAGTCTTGGCAAAGAGGGTTTCCATTAGAGGCAGCAAGAGGAAAAATATATGATAGTCAACATCAAGTTTTGGTTGATAATTTAACAACTTCTTCATTAATTGTTGTTCCAAGTCAGATTAAAGATCCTGTGAACACAGCTTATCATTTAGCAAGAATATTAGAATGTGATGAACAAAGGATATTAGAGAAAGTTAAAAAGAAGGTTTCTGTTGAACGTATTCAACCAGAAGGAAGGCAATTAGGAGAAGAGAAGGCTTATCAAATAGATAGATTAAAGTTACCTGGAGTTTATCTTGTACAAGATACATTACGATATTATCCACATAAAAATTATTTAGCACAGACATTAGGATTTGTAGGAATAGATAATCAGGGGTTAATTGGATTGGAATTAAAATATGATGAATATTTATCTGGTGTTAATGGAAGTATTAATTATTATATGAATGCTAAAAGTCAAAATATTAATATTTATCCTGCTGATTACATTTATCCTACTAATGGAATGGATATAGAGTTAACAATAGATACACGTGTTCAAGATGTTGTAGAGCGAGAATTGAATAATGCTTATAAAACATACAATCCTGATTCTATTTTAGCATTAGCAATGAATCCTAAAAATGGACAAATTTTAGCAATGTGTAGCAAACCTGACTATGATCCTAATGATTATAAACATGCTGATAGTGAAATTTATAACCGAAATTTACCAATCTGGAAAAGTTATGAACCAGGTTCAACATTTAAAATTATTACTTTTAGTAGTGCGTTAAATGAAAATTTATTTGATATGGATAAGGATACTTATTATGATAAAGGATATGAAATTGTAAAAGGTGCTAGAATTAAATCTTGGAAAAAAGGAGGACATGGATTACAAACTTTTAGAGAAGTTTTACAAAATTCATCAAATCCAGGCTTTGTTGAAATAGGAAGAAGATTGGGTAAAGATAAATTATATAATTATGTACAAAATTTTGGTTTAACAAAGAAAACAGGTGTGGATTTAACAGGAGAATCATCTGGGATTATGTTTTCTTATGATAACTTTAATGAAGTAGAACAAGCAACTGTGGCATTTGGACAAGGAATTTCTATAACACCTATTCAATTAGTGAGAGCAGTTTGTGCTTGTGTTAATGGAGGATATCTTTATAAACCTTATGTTGTTCATAAGATTATGAATTCTAAAACTCATGAAGTTGTTGTAGAAAATCAAAAACAATTAGTTAGAAGAGTCATTAGTGAAGATACTTCACGAAAAGTTAGAGATGCTTTAGAAGGGGTTGTTACAGATGGTGGAGGAAAAAATGCTTATATTGATGGATATCGTATAGGTGGGAAAACTGGTACTGCACAAAGAGCTATTAATGGAACATATGCAGGAAATGGATATATTCTTTCTTTTATTGGGATTGCTCCAATAGATGATCCAGAAATTGTTTTATATTTAGCGATGGATAATCCTAAAAATTGTGTTCAATATGGAGGAACAACTGCTGCTCCTATTGCACGTAAAATTTTGGTTGATGTTTTACCTGCTTTAGGAGTAAAAAAAGTAACATCACAAAGAGAAAAAGCTTATGTATGGACAGATAAAAAAACATATTCTGTTAAAAATTATATAGGATTAACAAGAAAACAAGTTAAGAATGAAAATTATCAGTTTGAGTTTTTAGGTAGTGGTGATTATGTTATTGATCAATTGCCACGTGTTGGGGAGAAAATTGAAGAAGGACAAAAAGTAAAAATTATGTTGGGAGATAAAAATTCATAAGGGTAAAAACTTAGACTCAGAAGGGTTTAAGTTTTTTTGTAATAACTTTTTATAGTTTTCATTCGTTTATTGTTATTAAAATAAAAATATGATATATTGTAAAAGATAGATTTGATTGAGAGGAGTATAACAATGAGTTTTGTTCAAATATTAATAAATTTTATTGCGGGTTTTGTATTGGTTATGGCAGTGATGCCAAAATCAATTGAATATTTTAAGAAACTTAAATTTGGTCAAGTAGAAAGAGAAGAAGGATTAGAATCTCATAAACAAAAGGGTGGGACACCTACTATGGGAGGAATTGTTTTTATTCTATGTTCTGTTCTTGTTGTTTATATATTGAATTTTTCTTATTTTCAAAATCCATATATTCATTTGATTACATTTGCATTTGTAGGATATGGACTTGTTGGATTTATAGATGATTATTTAATTGTTGTAAGAAAAACAAATGAAGGTTTAAAACCATTATATAAATATACATTACAATCTGTAGTAGCTATTTTGTTTTATATTTTAGCTCAACAATTTATTCCAGAATTTGATACTATTATTCAAATTCCATTATTACATATGAATATTGATTTAGGATGGTTTTATCCTGTTTTGGTTTATTTTATGTTTACAGCTGAAAGTAACGCAGTGAACTTGACTGATGGTTTAGATGGATTAGCAACTGGTTTATCTATGGTTGCCATTGCACCATTTGTTATTTTTGCAGTTATGATAAAAAACATCCCTGTTGCTATTTATGCAATGATTATTGTAGGTGCATTATTAGGATTTATGTATTTTAATTATCATCCTGCACGTATTTTTATGGGAGATACAGGTTCATTGGCTCTTGGTGGGTTATTAGCATCTTTAGCTGTTTTAACAAGTCAAGAGTTGTTATTGATTTTAATTGGTGGAGTCTTTTTAATGGAGACTTTATCAGTTATTATTCAAGTTGTTTCTTTTAAAACAAGAGGAAAAAGAGTTTTTAAGATGGCGCCTATTCATCATCATTTTGAAATGCTTGGTTGGACTGAACAACAAGTTGTTATTTCATTTTGGTTTTTAGGTTTTATTTGTGGAATTATAGGTATTGTGTTAGGAGTTATGTAATATGTTGAAAGGGAAAAAGGTACTTGTTTTAGGTCTTGCTAAAAGTGGCAAGGCAGCTGTTGAATTATTAAATCGTTTACATGCTCAAATAACAGTTAATGAGTTTGCAGATAAGAGTAAAATAGATTGTTATCAAGAGTATGTAAAATGTGGAATTGAAATGATTACAGGTGGGCATCCTGATGATTTGTTTGAAAGAGATTTTGATTTTGTTGTAAAAAATCCAGGAATTAATTATCATAAAACTTTTATTCTTCGATTGAAGGAAAGAGGAATACCAGTTTATACGGAGATAGAACTAGCGTATCAAGTTTCAAAACAACAAAATTATCTTGCTATTACAGGGACAAATGGTAAAACAACAACAGTTACTTTAATTTATGAGATTTTAAAAAATGCAAAAAGAAAAACATGTTTAGCAGGGAATGTAGGAACACCTTTATCTTCATTGGTATTAGAAAATGATTTATTAAATCAAAAGGGTTATGATGTTGTATTAGAAATGTCTAATTTTCAATTATTAGATATTGATAAGTTTCATCCACATATTTCTACAATTATTAATTTAACACCAGATCATTTAGATTATATGGATTCATTAGATGAATATTATGCTTCTAAAACAAATATTTATATGAATCAAGATGAAAATGATTATTATTTAGAGAATAAAGATGATGAAGTTTTACAAGATTATTTAAAGAAATATCCTGTTCATGCTCAAAGAATTACTTTTTCATTAAAGCAAGAAGCAGATTGTATGATTAAAGATAATGCTATATATTTTCAAGGAAAACATGTTATTGATTTAGATGAAATTAAAATTGTTGGAAAACATAATGTTCAAAATATGATGATAGCAATTTGTACAACATTATTAAGTGGTGTTGATATTCAAATTGTTCATGATACTCTTTCAGCTTTTATGGGGGTTGAACATCGTATTGAATATGTAAGAGAATGTGATGGAGTCAAATATTATAATGATTCTAAAGCTACGAATACAGATGCAGCTATTATTGCTTTGAAAGCATTTGATAAACCTGTTATTCTTTTAATGGGAGGACATGAAAAAGGGCTTGATTTATCAGAAATGTCAAATTATCAAAGCTGTATTTCAACATTAATTTGTTTTGGTGAAGCGAAAGAGCGTTTTGCTAAAGAAATGAAATGTCCTCATACATTTGTTGTTGAGCATATGAAAGATGCTATTATCAAGGCTAAGGAAATAGCTAAAGATGGTGATATTGTTTTACTTTCTCCTTCTACTAGTTCATATGATGAATTTAGTGGTTATGAAGAAAGAGGACGTATTTTTAAGAATATTGTGAATCAATTATAAGAAGATGAGAATCTTCTTTTTTCTTACAAAATTGTAAGGACATAAAGGGTATAAAATAGTTTATAATGAAAATGGTGAATAAAAATGAGAAAAATATTAATTGTGGAAGATGATTGTGCATTATGTCAAGAACTTAAATTTTTATTAGATAATGCTGGTTATTTAGGAATGATTTTAGAAGATTTTGAACATGCAAAAGATGAAATTTTATTAACGAATCCTGATTTGATTCTTTTAGATATTTGTATTCCTTATATGAATGGAGAATTACTTTTAAGAGAACTAAGAAAAGAAACTCAAATACCTATTATTATGCTAACAAGTTTAAGCAATGAAAGTGATGAAGTTTTAAGTATGAGTTTTGGAGCAGATGATTATATTTGTAAACCTTATAATCCTACATTGTTATTATTAAGAATAGAAGCTGTTTTAAAGCGTGTTTATCCTCAAACTATTTCTTATACTTATCATAATTTGATATTGCTTCCAGAAAGAGGGATACTAAAGTGTAAAGATGAGTCTTTAATTCTAACTAAAAATGAAATGCTTATTTTTAAATATTTGATTATACATCAAGGAAAAATTGTTAGTAGAGAAGATATTATTATGGATTTATGGGATAGTGAGGAATTTGTTGATGATAATACTTTAACTGTTAATATGAGTCGTTTACGACAAAAGTTGAAGAATTTTGGGTATGAAAAAGCTATTGAAACAAGAAAAGGATTGGGGTATATCTTATTATGAACATAAAAACATATATTAGAGATCAGGCATTTGTATTCATATTCTTTTTTTTAATGTGTATTTTAATTTATATCTTTATGATATTTTGGCATATTAATCAATCTTTGATATTTTTTATTTTAGGTATCATATTTGTGTTTTTTCTTTTTACTTTTTTTTATAATTTTTATCAAAGAAAATCTTTTTACACCCATTTTGATTCTTTATTAAATGAACTAGATCAAAAATTTTTAATTTGTGAAATGGTAAAAGAACCTTCTTTTTTAGAAGGGAAAATACTTTATAATGCATTGTATGACATTAATAAATCTATGATGGAAGAAATGAATGAGTTACATTTATCAGTTGATGAATTTAAAGATTATGTAGAAATGTGGATTCATGAGGTTAAAATTCCTTTATCGCATTTGAATTTATCTATTTATAATCATCAATTTCAATCAAAACCATCTATTTTAGAACAAGTTCATAAAATAGAAAATCAAGTTGATCAAGTTCTTTATTATGTAAGAAGTCAAAGTGCCCAAAAGGATTATTTAATTAAATCAATAAGCTTATCACAAATAATAAAAAATGTTATTAAGAAAAATAAAGACTATTTTATATATCATAAAGTTAAAGTGATATTAAATAATTTAGATTATAATGTTTATACTGATTCAAAGTGGTTAGAGTTTATTCTTAATCAAATTTTAAATAATAGTTTTCAATATACCCCAACTCATGAAGCTATTATAGATATATCGGCTATGAAAAAAGATAATCAAATAATTCTCTTTATTCAAGACAATGGAATAGGAATACAAAAATCAGATTTACCAAGAGTATTTGATAAATCATTTACTGGACATAATGGACGTATACAGAAAAAATCAACAGGTATGGGGCTTTATATATGTAAAAAATTATGTCAACAATTAGGTCATCATATTTCTATTGATTCAAAAATAAATCAATATACAAAAGTGATAATTACATTTTATGATGATCATTATTATGATGTTATGAAGTAATATTTCAACTTTGTAAGGTTATGTAAGTTAAATCGATGGTTAAAGAAACTTGTTTCTAGGATAATAAGAATGGAAGGAGGAGGTTATATGGAACCTATTTTGAAAATAAAAAATATAGAGAAATATTATGGAAATAAGTCAAATTTAACAAAGGCTTTAAATCATCTTTCATTAGAAGTATATAAAGGTGAATTTGTTGCGATTATGGGTGCAAGTGGTAGTGGAAAAACAACCTTATTAAATTGTATTTCAACAATAGATAAAGTTACTAGTGGACATATTTATGTAGGGAATACAGATATTACAAAGCTAAAAGGTAATCAATTAAATTGCTTTCGTAGAGAAGAACTAGGATTTATATTTCAAGATTTTAATCTTTTAGACACATTAACTGGTTATGAAAATATTGCTTTAGCTTTGACTATTCAAGGAGTTTCTCCTAAAACAATAGATAAGAAAATTCAAATATTAGCAAATGAGCTTCAGATTCAAGATGTGTTGAATAAATTTCCTTATCAGATGTCAGGAGGGCAAAAGCAGAGAGTCGCTTCAGTACGTGCATTAATTACAAATCCTAAAATGATTTTAGCAGATGAACCTACTGGAGCATTGGACTCACATTCATCACAAAAATTATTAGCCAGTTTTAAACATCTTAATAAAGATTTAAAAACAACTATTTTAATGGTAACACATGATGTTTTAAGTGCAAGCTATGCTTCAAGAGTTGTTTTTATTAAAGATGGTCAAATTTTTAATGAGATTTATCGTGGAGATTGTGATAGAAGATCATTTTATGAAAAAATTATTGATGTTATGACTTTGTTAGGAGGGGAGTAAAATGTTTATAAAACTCTCTTTAAGAAATATTCAACGTAGTATGAAAGATTATACAATTTATTTTTTTACACTTGTATTAGGAATTGCTATGTTTTATATGTTTAATTCTATTGAAAGTCAAACTGTTATGATGAATATTTCTGCATCAACCAAAGAAATTATTCAATTGATGTTAAGTATATTATCAGGTGTAAGTGTGTTTGTTTCATGCATATTAGCTTTTTTAATTATTTATGCTAACCGTTTTTTAATGAAAAGAAGAAAAAAAGAATTTGCTATTTATATGACATTAGGTATGGGTAAAAGACAAATTTCATCTATTATTTTATGTGAAACACTTTTTATTGGATTCATATCTTTGGTTGTAGGTATCTTAGTTGGGATTATTTTATCACAAGTGATGAGTGTTTTTGTTGCAGGAATGTTTGAAGTAGATATGACAAGATTTGAATTTATTTTTTCTCAATCTGCAATGATAAAAACAATTCTTTACTTTGCTATTATTTATTTAATAGTGATGGTTTTTAATATCTTTTTTATTGGTAAACAAGAGTTAATAGACCTTTTTATCAGTCATAATAAAAATGAAACAATTAAAGCTAGAAATCTTTGGGTATGTATTTTTGTTTTTATAGTAGCAACTTTTATGTTAGGTTATGCTTATTATTTAGTAACAGCAGGTATTTCATTTTTAAATACAGCAGATAAGATTTTTCTTCCAATAAGTCTTGGTATTATAGCGACATTTATGATTTTTTATTCTGTATCTGGTTTTGTTTTAAAAATTTTTATGATGAAAAAAACTTTCTATTTTAAGAATCTGAATGCTTTTGTTATGCGACAATTGAGTAGTCAAATGAATACAACTATTTTTTCAATGAGTGTGATTTGTTTGATGCTATTTATGACAATATGTATTTTATCAAGTGGTATTTCAATAAAGAATGCTATGTCAGCTGAGATGAAAGAAATGACACCTGTTGATCTTTGTTTATATAAGAATTGGAACTTATCTAAGGAGGAATATACAGAAGAAGAGATAAAATATTCACATTTCAATATAAAAGAAACATTAGAGACTTTTGATTTTTCTGTTGATAAGAATTTAAAAGATGTTTTTATGTATAATAATTATGCGACAAATGATTTGACAATTAAAGATACACTAGGGTCTATGTATCAACAAATCAAAGCACAGTATCCTCAATTACGTTTTGATGATGCAGAACAAATTGTTCGTTTAAGTGATTATAATAGAGTGGCGAAACTTTATGGACTGTCAACATATACACTTGAGGATCAACAATATATGATTATTGCTAATTTTAAAAATATGGCTTCTATTAGAAATATTGCTTTGGAAGCAAATGAACCAATACAATTATTAGGAAAGACTTATTATCCTAAATATAATGTATGTAGAGAGGGATATATGATAATAGCAGCTAATTATACAAACTCTGGAATTATCATTGTACCTGATCAAGCAGTGGATGAGAGTATAAAAAATCAAAATATATTAATTGCTAATTATAATGCAAATGATAAACAAAGGAAAAGAAAGATTGAAGAACAGATTAATCAATTTGATTATATAGAAGGTGTATCCAAACTCTCTTTATATGAAAGTAGTATAGGTTTAGGAGCAATGGTTACTTTTATTGCTATTTACTTAGGAATTATTTTCCTTGTATCTGGAGCAACTATATTAGCTCTTAAACAATTAAGTGAAAGTGTAGATAATAAAGAAAGATATCATATGTTAAGAAAAATAGGTGTAGATGAAGTTATGTTAAATAAAGCATTATTAACTCAAATTGTATTATTCTTTATGGCACCATTAATATTAGCACTTATTCATTCTTTTTTTGGAATAAAGTTTTGTGAATATATTTTATCTACATTTGGTGATGAAAAATTAATGACTTCTATCTTTTTGACAGCATTATTTATCATTCTTATCTATGGTGGATACATGATAATTACTTATTTGAATAGTAAAGTCATGATTAAAGAATAGGGAATACTGAGGCAATGTCATTAAGTTAAGATGACAATATTTGAACCAGAAGTTTATATCAAATAGG
>CAJUOS010000064.1 GCA_910588075.1 uncultured Erysipelotrichaceae bacterium
CTTAATATTTTATAGCGTTTTTTTCTAAAGCGCTCGATTATTTAGAGCACCAATTTATATCAACGTTGATAAAAAAATAAAAATAGTAATTATACCAGAACCAAAAGATTAATTTTTTATTTAGGCTTTTTTGTGTCTTTATTAGGTCTACTAGGTCTATAACTAGATTGATCTTTTTTTGTTGTAGGATGATTATTGCTTTTTGTAGGTTTTGAATTATTTGGTTTATTTGCCATATTGCTTACCTCCAGTTACTTAATATAATATCATTTTTATGTATTTTTTCAAGATATTAAAATATTAATCTTCAGCTCATAAAGTAGATTTATATGAGTAAGACTATTTAAAATTATGAGATTAGTACAACCTTAGTGGTTGTGTTTTTTATTTTAGAAGGGAGAAGGATATAAGATGAAAGTGAATCAATCAATGTTACAAAATATGAAATTAGTTGCTAACCAGAAAAATGATAAAATAAATTATAGAAATTTTCCAGAATATGCCTCTGAATGTGTAGTAGAAGAAATTATTACAATGTTAGAAGAAATGGAATGCGATAATTTTGACTTACTTATGATTTATAAATTACTAACTAATAGAATCTTTAATTTACAAAATAAAAAAGAGAAAACAATGAGTCTCTCTTTATATCATTAACTTGCAAATAATGATATAAGTTTAGTTAATGTTACAATAGTACCTCCAATAGCATTAAATTTACTTAAAAATGACAACCATTTTGATTTGTTGTCTTTAGTTGGAGCAGTAAGCAATTCTTTAAATTCATCTATTAATTCTTGAGGTATATCATCAATTGATATTCCTTGTTCTTGATGATTTGATGAATCACTTCCTTGTTGATTGACTTGAACATTACTACTTCCTTCAATATGTATATTTTGTGATGGTTGAAGTTCCTTATTTTCTAGCATTTGATTTATTCTTTCTTTTGAACATCGTGTGCTAATTAATGCTGGAGCACCAGCAAAACAATCTTTTGTTATATATTGACATGTATCAACAAAATCACAATCTTCCTCATATTTTGGTAGCTTTGGATATGTTGGTTCAAAAGTAGGAATTGTATGAAAATCTGTTTTGATAAGGTTTTCTGAAAATTTTTTAAAATCTTCAATAGAACTCATTATAAAATCATCTCTCTTTCTAAAATAATTATATCATTTAAGAAAGATGAAGTTAAGAGATATCAATAAAATATTTAAAACTATAAAATTAAAAGAAAGGATGTGAATAAAATGAAAGAAAATAAATATGAAGAATATTTTAAAGAATTAAATAAAATAAGCGAAGCTATTGATTTTATGTCAGAATATTTAAAATGTAAGATGACTGAAGATAAAAACATAAAAGATAGCAATCTAAAAAATTTAAAAAAAGCAAGAGAGACAATTCAAGAAATAGCATATGGAAAAGATATTATGTGTAGAGTTCCTTCTGGAATAGAAATACCAAGTGATTTTTAAATCAAATAACAATTAAAAAGCTATTATAATTAGTGTCACATTTTCTAATTATAATAGCTTTTTATATTAGTTTATTTGTTCCCATACAATTTCTAAATTTTTATTTTGTTTTAATTCATTAATAATTATTTCAGTTCCATAAATATATTCTATGTCATTATTAATTTTACATGCTAAAATAATCAATTTTTCATCTACTTTTAATTTGTAGGAATAAATTTCTCTAATATTATCTCGCACTTCTTTATTGGCTCTTGAAATTATTTCATCTACTATCAAAACATAGAAATATTTGTCAAATAATTTTGTAGTAAAATATTTCATCTTTATACCCCCCCTCCTTTTTTTTGTGTTTAATCATAATGTATAAAGGCTATAATATCAAAAATTGAAATCTTTTTATTTAAAAGAATTTATACTATATTCACAATTCCAAGTTCCCCCAGAAGACGAGTTTGGCAATGACATGTATATTTCGAATTTATTTTTTATTTTAGGCTTAATATTTTCAAAATGCGTAGTTTCATAGCCTACTCTTTCATCTTTTGAATTATATAAAGTAAAATATAAAGTAATATCATATGTATAGTCAGTGTTATTTGTAAATGGAATTTCAAATGCATAACCATTATAATTTAGAGTTGCTTTATCTAATTGAGATTCTAGGTCACTTGAAATTTCCTTAAGTGCTTTACATTTATCTTCTTGTTGCTTTAACTGATTAATATAAGAATTTTCTATTTGTTGCTCATTGTTTTTAAAAACATCATAATTTTTGTATATTTTTTCAATTGCCTGATAACGTTTAATTAACCCTTCTTGCCATTTTATATCGTATTCACTATATTCTAACTTGGAATCAATAGCTTCTTTTTGAGTATTCAATCCAGATAAATATAATTCACAAATTTCTTTAAGTTGTGTGTCTGAAAATTTTGCATCATTATATTTTGATAATATTGGATATTCTGAATTAACTATTTCTTCATGAGTTGAGTTGTTTTTTGACATATCTAATCTGTTTAATATAGCTTTTTCAAAATCATTTAAAAATTGCGATTCAATAGAATTTGATTTATTATTACAACCAGCAAAGCAAATAAGCACTAATAAAATAATTGATATTTTTTTCATAAATAGATACCTCGAATTATTGGATGTTTAATTTAAATGTATACGAATTTCCTGAAAACGATGTTTTAGGAGCATATTCATCTAACATTGCTAAAATATAACCTAAACCTTCTTCTGATATCCCTAGTTCTTTAGCACAATCAGATGTATCATTTATTGTGAAATTATATTTCTTGCTAGAATGGTTAAAAGAACCATTAATTGATTTTAGTTTTTCAAATTTTTTCATAACTGCTTGTAAAGGATCTTTAGTAACTATAAATGTAGATAAATTTTTATAATATGGTTTAAATTCTTCTTTCGAAGATGTATCAAATCCTAATATAAATTTTGATACTTCTGATCCATTATTAAACCCACTTTTATATCCTTCGAGTAAAGTGGCTAATTTCCTATAAATTGCCCCTTGATTAACTTCTCCATTAAAATTATATGTAGCATCAATAAATTCACAATCTTTAGATAAAAGATTTAATCCATTATAAGAGTAATATTTTGCATATGAATAATTCTTTATTTCTAAATCTGATTTTTTAAGATTTGTTGCAATAAAATATGTATCTTTCGTA
Organism: uncultured Erysipelotrichaceae bacterium; assembly: GCA_910588075.1. Taxonomy (GTDB): domain Bacteria; phylum Bacillota_I; class Bacilli_A; order Erysipelotrichales; family Coprobacillaceae; genus MGBC163490. The sequence goes on from CAJUOS010000064.1 coordinate 3,188, forward strand.
TTTAGTTTAATTAAAGAGTTTAAATCACAATCACTATATGGGTCTATCTCTTCAAAATTATCTACATTGTTATAATCATAATCTAATAAATAGATGTCAAAATTCTCATTTGGATGAATTTCAATTCTATCATCTTGTTTATTAATAATTTAGTTATATCTTGAATTAGACCATACATAATTTGAATCTCTTTTTTCATAATTTTCTCCAAATATCAATGAGATTTTGGGTAAAATATCTTCTATATTTGTAGTATATATATTGAAATAGACTTCTTCTATTTCTCCATGATATTTAGCACGATTTAAGCTATCATTTTTTGGATCTATAACAGAATATATAACTTCAGCATCAGTATCAAACAACTTTATATTTTTAGAAAAATACAAGTCGTTTAAGCTTTTTTCTTTAAATTTTGCACCATCTTCTATAGCTTCTGTTATAGGATGAGATTTTAATAATATATTAGACGTAATGATATTATAGTAATCTTTCAACTTACTATCTTTTTCTATGTTGTTTTGTATTTCTAATTGATTATTTTCATAATCTTTTTGTCTTTGTCTAAACTCTTCATCATTTTTTAAATATTCAATTGAACATAATATGTTTTCATCTCTATACAAAGGATAGAAATTTGCCACTATTATTGCATTTTTATTACTCCAAACAAAACTTGCTTGATGGTTTCTTTTATCATTATAGTTTTCACTATGTACAGATTCACCATTTAAATTTGAAATCAAGTTTACTATATGACTTGGTTTGCTCTTGCTAAAATTATGTTTGACTTCCTTAATTGAATTATCCTCATTAAAATCAAAACGAAGGTTTCCAATTAATTCATAATCAAACTTTACATCTTCAAATATTACATAATCATCACCTGAGTGACTAATCTCATAGTCTGAGAATTTTTCTTTAATTTCTTCTTTAGTATTTGATAAATTAAATTTAACCTCATATCCTTTGATATAATAATTGCTATTTTTTATATAATATATAAAACCAATTATTATAATGCTTATCAATATAGCAATTTGAATTTTTTTGTTTTTTAATAATTTTAAAATATCTTTTTCATTCATAATTTTCTCTCCTTCTACCATAATATACAATATTGCACATATTTTTACAAGATATTTTACACATAACATTAAGTGTATATGGCATTTTTAATTTCGTTTATTATTATAGTAGAAAGGATCAAGTGATAATTATGGCATTTAAAGTTGAACGAGAAGAATATGTAAATAAGACTTTTCGCATAGAAAAGAAACTAATTGATGAACTTGAAGTCATCTGCAACAAAAAGAATATTTCGTTGAATAAATTAGTTGTTAAATGTATTAGATATGCATTAGAAAACTTAGATGATGATGAAAATTAATCATCTTTTTTTATTATTTAAAAAAGTTAAATATCGTCATATTCATCATCGTCATCCATATCTACATCTAATGATAATAGTTCAAGAGATAAATTATCATATTTTTCTTCATAATGGTTTGCTCTCACAAATTCTTGATATACTTGACGTATAATTGTTTTTTGATATTCATATAGTTTAGATAGATCTAGCATATCTTCATTTATTTCATCAGTTTCAAAAAAGTATACTTCCTTCACATTAAATATTTCAGAGATTTTCTCTAATACTTCAAAAGATGGATTCCTGTTTCCTTTTTCGTAGGCTGATATAATTGATTTACTTACATCTGCTTTATTTGCTAATTCTTCTTGGGTCATTCCATAACTTAATCTTAATGATTTTATTTTTTTACCAATATCTTTAGGCATACTAACACCTCTTTCTACCCTTATTTTACTATATGTGTCAAAAATGTCAACTTTTAGTTGAAATTTCTTTGCGACAATGGTAAACTAAAAGTGGAAAGGAAGTGTACTTTATGTTGAAAATATGTAAACTTAACAAAAATAAAGTTATAGAGCAAATTAACAACAAGATTCTTGATGGTATTATTGCGAGCAATAGTAATCTAATAGATGAAATAATACTTTCTATGAATCATAATAAAATATTAAATTGTTTAAGTGCCTCTTTTTGTGATAAGAGAAAAAACAATTCTTTTATTCCGTTCCATTTTATTATGGCTTTAGCAATTGCTGCAAAGATGAAAAGTAGAATGAGTTTGACCGATATTCCTTATGCTATTACTGATTATAGAACTTTAGCTTGTCTTGGATATGCCTCGATAAATACTGGTGATGATGGTTGGTTGAATGAAGGAACAATAAGACATTTGATTGGTAAATATAACGCCAAAGAATTATTTGATTATTATAATCAAACTATTCAAAATTATGTATTTAAAGAAAATAATATTGAAGCCAATATTCATATTCTTGACTGTACAAATATTAGAGTTAATATTGATAATGAAAATTATGAAGGATCATCTTTAGCTCATGATCATAATACAAACGAATTATTTAGAGGATATAAACTTGCAACATTAAGAGGTATTATAAGTGATACAGGAATAATAGAAGAAATTCGCTTTGGTACTGCAAAAGTTCATGATTTAGAATTAAGTGAGGAAATGATAAAAACAACAAACTGTTTTCATGATGGTGATATATTGATAATGGATAGAGGGTTTATTTCAAGAGAACTCATTAATTATCTTAAGACAAACCGTAATATTGATACATATATTCCAGTTAGAAAAAATATGGAAATCTTTGATCTTGCGGTAGGTATAGCAGAAACAACAGAGGATTGGCAAGCACATCCAACAAGAAAAGGACAATTGATTTGTCATGTTAATCATGTTGGCGAGTATTGGAGAAGTAAAAATAAAAAAGAAGATGTTGATTTAAATGCATGTGTAGTATGGTTTCAGGAAACACAAAATTATGCTGTTTTTGTAACTACAGATACTAGCAAATCAGCAAAAGAAATTATCTTAACTTATCAGTTAAGACCTGAGATTGAAGAAGACTTTAGGCAGTTAAAAGATTTTTGGAAATTGGAAGACTTTCATAGTACCAAGTTAAATATTATTAGTTTTCATATTATTTGTGTATTGTTTGGATATTTATTCTATCAGTTGTATTTGACTACTGAAGATGGTGAAAAGTATATTGGAAAATGTTTGCCTGTTATTTTAAAGAAATATAAAGAAGAGTTTTTGAATTATTTAGTTTTATTTAGTGGAGAATATTTTTGTGTTTTAAGCTTAAAAGAATTTATAGAATTTAGAGATAGCTGCACTGAGGATGTTAAAGAGTATATGTTAAAATTTTTAAGATAACGTTTATGTTTTTAACATGCTCAAAATTGCATATATTTTAAATTTTTTCTGCATGCTCCATAATGTAAAGTGTTGTTTCACCATTTTTACTTTTATAGACATTTATGGTATAATATAAATGACATTAAAAAGAACTATCTTATAGATAACAAAACTCGATATTATATTGAAAATATAAGGAAGATGTATTCTTCTCAGATACTGGTCTTTATGACCTAGGAAAGTTTGGAAACATTTATTTCATTTTTTATATGAAGAATGAACTGAAAGATATATTGTATTATTTTGTGGTAAAACATAAAAGAAATTTTGTAAAGATATTTGATTTATTATGTATTTAAGTATACAAAAGATAAATTATTATCATAATATATATTAGATAGTTTAAAATAAGAAGAAAGTTCAGTCATTAAGCAAGTGTGCTATAAATATTTTTGAAGACTTAATTTCCATTCTTTCTTAAAAAATATTGATTATATATAAAAATAAGCGTAATATAATAAAAGTATACGGAAGGTGAAAAAAATGTGTGATGTATTAAATGAAATTTATAAGGAAATTTATAAAGAAAAATTCAATTATGATAAATTAGATCATAGAATTAAATTGCAAAAGGCTGTTTACTTATTAGAAAATATGGGTATATATGTTGGAGACTACAGTTTTTCATGGAATAAATATGGCCCATATTCTATAGGACTTGATTATGATGCAAAAAAATACTGTAAAGAAATAGAAAAAAAAGATGTTCCTTTTAGTGATGTCACAAAACAATGTTTTAATAAAGTTAGAGAATATTTGTCAGAAATTACTGTGTATGATCAAAAAGATTGGATGGAATGTATAGCATCTTTACATTATTTAAAGCATGTTTTTCGTATTGATGACAATAATCTTATCAGTGAGTTGAAAAAAAGAAAACCATATTTAAATAATGATACTGCTAACAATAAAGCGAAGGATATTGTTAATAATATTTCAATTGTAGGATTTTAGTATGACTAATAGAAGAAAAATAAAAGAAGATAATTATAAAATTGAATTTGTGGATAGAATTATTGATCCTGTTCATGGATTTATAGATTTAACACAAGTTGAAAAAGAAATTGTTGGTTTGCCTATTTTTAAAAGAATGCAGAGTTTGAAACAATTAAGTTTAACAAATTGGGTTTTTCCTGGTGCTGAGCATACAAGATATATGCATTCTTTAGGTGTTATGTATATTGCTGATTTGATGGCAATTAACCTTAAGAAGTTAGATGGACATCCTAGATTTAATGATGGTGAACGTCAATTGTTACGCTTAGCAGGATTACTTCATGATATAGGTCACTATCCACTATCACATGTAACAGAATATGTTTATAGTGATAATCTTCTTGAGGAAAATGATACTTTATTGGCAATAAATAAAAATGTTAAGAAAAAAATTGATTCTTTATTAGATGATACAAAGATGCCTGAGTATATGAAGTCACGATCTTCCAAACCAATGCATCACGAAACAATGGGGAAAAAAGTTATTGAAAATGACACAACTATAAAACAGATTATTAAAAAATATTGCCCATTCATAGATATTGAAGATATATGTGATATTATTGTAGGAAATATAGAGAGAAACCCTAAAATTTCAACTATGGTTCAGTTGATTCATTCTGAGTTAGATGCGGATGGAATAGATTATGTAATGAGAGATGCTTCTTTTTCTGGAACAAGTTACGGAAGTTTTGAATTAGGTTTGTTACTAAGAAATTTAGTGGTCACTAATTATAATGGATTTGAGATTGTTGGAATTAAACCGAAAGGGATTTCAATAGTAGATCAGTATTTAATTAGTAAATATTTTTCTTACACTCAAGTTATTTTTAACAAACATGTTGCTATATTTGACACAATGGTTGAGATTTTTTCTAATCATTTAATAAAATTATCCAAATCAACATACCCAAGTTCAATAGATTTAAATAAATATATTGAAAATCATATGACAAATGATGAATTTTTAAAATTTACAGATAGGTCGTTTTGGACTCAGTTAGATAATTTACAAAATAATGACTTAAAGGGAATTGTGCCAGAGTATGTAGTAAGGATTTTCGAAAAATTATCTCATTATCAGGAATTTAATATAACGAAAAACGGAGAGATAATTATTACTTCAGATAATAAAGAAGATATACAAAATATACTAAAAAAATCGAATCTCTATTCATCTTTATTAAATGAAAATGAAGATAAATTATTTTTATATCACGTTAGAGGTTTTACTACAGAAATTCCTGAAAAAAATTATAGAGAATTAATTAATCAACTTGAATTAAAAGATGTTAATGAAGAAAATTTTAAAAGTAAAAACGTATTAAGGTTACAAGAAGGCATAGCAATAATCGAGAATGGGAAAGCACCAAAATTGCTTGTCGATGATTCAAGATCAATAATGAGTCATCTTTACAATACAAAAACATACATATTAAGACAGTATGATGTTGAATAAAAAAATATAGAAATAATTATAATAGAAGAATTATTCTATATTATTGACAATTTAGGTAATTTAAAATCTAGCGTGGTGGATTCTAAAAAGTTTTAAAGTAATTACGTGATATGATGAAAGACCTACTTTGATGTAGGTCTCTTTTTTAAAATTTAAAGTGCACCATTTGTCATATATTCATATTCTATATCA
>CAJUOS010000065.1 GCA_910588075.1 uncultured Erysipelotrichaceae bacterium
TTTTCCTCCCTTAAATAATATATCTCAATTATAAATCAATGAGTTTTATTCTCAATGGATTATTTCATACTTGGAGTTTTTATGCTTGAATATCAATCATTTATATAAAATAATGGTGTTTTTATTCACAATTATAAAATATTACTTTGATATTATATTCATAAAATAAAAAAGGCATAATGCCTAAAGATTAAAAATCTTTATTCATCATACCCCTTACTCAGCAGGAATAACTGATCCTTTATATGTATTTTCAATGAATTTTTTTATTTCATCAGATTTCAAGACTTCAACTAACGCTTTAATCTTTTCATCATTTTCATGTCCTTGTTGACATGCAACAATATTCACATATGGATTATCTGCACTTGCTGATTCTAAAATAACAGCATCTTTTGTAGGATTTAAACCTGCTTGAATAGCATAATTACCATTAATAGCAACTAAATCCCCTTCTCCATTTTCAAATGAAGTTGTTAATAATTCTGGTTTAACTTCAGTAAATTTTAAATTCTTTGGATTAGAAGCTATATCTCTTACAGTTGCTTCTTGTTTGTTGACACCCTCTTTTAAAGTAATTAAACCTTCTTTTTCTAATATAGCTAAAATTCTTCCATGATCAGCAACTGAATTAGAAATAATAATTTCTGCATCATTTTTAATATCATTTACTGTTTTTACAGTTTTTGAATAAAAACCAAATGGTTCTAAATGAATACCAGCAGCATTAACAATCTTATAACCATGTTCTTTCACTTCACCATCAAAGAATGGGAAATGTTGGAAATAATTAGCATCAACTTCTCCTGCATCTAATGCTTTATTAAAAATATAATAATCATCTAAAACTTTGACTTCTAAATCAATTTCATACTTTTCTTTCAAAACTTTTTTTGCTTCTTCTAAAATTTTAGCATGTGGATCTAAAGTTGCTGAAACAACTAATTTCTTATCATCTTGAATTGATGTTTCCTTTCCACCACAAGCTACAATTCCTACTGCTAATAATAATACTAATACAACTTTCAATAATTTCTTCATGTTTGTTTCCTCCCTTATCTTTTATCAACTTTTTTTACAACATAATCACCAATTCCTTGAATAATGAATACAAGCACTAATACAAAGAATGTTGCAGTATACATAACTGCCATATTTCTTCTTGCAAATCCATACATATATGCAAGATTTCCCAATCCTCCAGCACCAATACATCCTGCCATAGCTGTATATCCAACTAATGAAATACCCATCACTGTAACACTTGAAATAAGTGCTGGTTTCGCCTCTGGGAATAAAACCTTCGTAATAATTTGAAAATGACTAGCTCCCATCGCTTTGCTTGCTTCAATTGTTCCTTTATCTACTTCATTTAAAGCAATCATACACATTCGTGCATAAAAAGGGGCACTTGATATGATTAATGCTGGAAGTGCAGCGGTTGCTCCTAACATTGTTCCTACTAATAAATTTGTTAGTGGTAAAACAATGAAAATAAGAATAATAAATGGTACAGCCCTAAATAAGTTAATAATAAAATCTAAGACCTTATTAATAATTTTATTAGGATATAATCCAGCATCTTGTGTGATATAAAGAATAATGCCTAATATCAAACCAATGATAACAGCAACTAATAATGAAATAATTGACATATATGTTGTTTCTTCAATCGCTATTTTCATAGCTTCCCAATCTATTTGGCTTAAAATATCACTCATTTATATCACCTCCACATTCACTTGATAGTTCTTAAAAACTTGTATAATATGATCATATTGTTCTTGATTTCCACCTAAAACATTAATTATCAAAATCCCAAATGAACTATCAATTGTATTTGTTAAGTTTCCTGAAACAATACTTATATCTAAATCTGTTCCTTTAATCACTTTTGAAACGATTGGTTGACGTGCAATATCTTCATCAAAAGTTAATCTCAATAAAATACCATTAGGATAAATTGTTTTTAAATTTTCATTAAGTTGATCATCTGTTACCTTACTAGAAATATCCCTAACAAATCTTCTTGTAATCATATGTTTAGGATGCTCAAATATATCTTTAACATGTCCTTCTTCAACAACTTGTCCATCACTCATAACAGCAATACGATGACAAACCTTTTGAACAACTTCCATTTGATGAGTAATCATCACAATTGTAATTCCTAATTGTTTATTAATCTTTTTTAATAAATCTAAAATTTGTTCTGTTGTATCTGGATCCAATGCACTTGTAGCCTCATCACAAAGAAGAATAGTTGGATCATTAGCTAAGGCTCTTGCTATTCCTACTCTTTGTTTTTGTCCTCCAGATAATTCACTCGGATAAGCATTTTCTCGTCCTTGTAAACCTACAAGTTCTATCAATTCTTTTGTTTTTTTCTCTCTTATTTCTTTATCTATTCCTGCTATTTCTAAAGGTAATTCGATATTTCTTTTAACAGTCCTTGACCATAACAAATTAAAATGTTGAAATATCATACCAATCTTCATTCGCTTTTGTCGTAATGCTTGTGGAGAAAGTTGAGAAATATCCTCACCATCAATAACAACTTCACCACTTGTTTGTTTTTCTAATTGATTAATAATACGTACAAGAGTTGATTTCCCTGCACCACTATATCCAATAACGCCAAAAATCTCACCATTTTGAATTGTTAAATTGACATCATGACAAGCTTCAATATCCCCTTTTTGTGTATGAAATATTTTTGTAATATGCTTTAACTCAATCATACTTTCCCTCCTTTATAAACAAAAAACTCGTCCTTATATAAAGGACGAGATATAACCCGTGTTACCACCTTTGTTCATTGTTATATCACTATAACAATCTCATCAAGTACCATCATACTCTAACACGTTAACGGGTGTAACCGTTATTGGCTAAACATTCACCAATAAAACTCCAAGACCATCTTCATTTATTCTCACTTATTCTTTTCCACCAACCAAGAATTCTCTATAAAGATTAAATAAATTACTCTTCTCTTCACTGTTGTTGATAATATATTATCTCTTTCATAAAGAATTGTCAATATTTTTTTGAATAAAGTCAAATAAAAGCATGATCTATCTGAATAACACAAAAATATTGAGAATTGACTTCTTTAACCTTGCTTTGAATCAACTGTTTTAAATCTTTATGTTTAATGCAATCATCTGCTGGAATCAATACATCAAATATTAAGTTCGTATGTGTTGGTCCATTCACAATTCTAAAATCATGGATACTATATTGATGATTAATTTGAGTAACTATTTTTTTAACAATTTCTCTTAATTCATTTGTTAAATGATCATCCATATCAATTGGGTCCATATGAATAGTTGTTAAAACATGAAATTTTTCTAAAAGTTCACGTTCAATCAAATCAATTTGATCATGGATTTCCATCATATCTTCATGACAACTCACTTCTGCATGAAAAGTCATATACTGTCTTCCTGGACCATAATCATGGAGCATAAAATCATGAATTCCCATAACCTTATCAAAAGACATAACATAATCATAAATTTGATCAATTAATTCTTTATCAGGTGATTGTCCTAATAATGGATCAACAGTCTCTTTAAAAATATCAATGCCTGATTTTAAAACAAATAATGAAACTATTGTACCAATAATACCATCTATTGGCCAATCTATAACTAAACTTAAACATAATGATATTAATGTCGCTAATGTTGTTATAACATCATTTAAACTATCTTGTGCAGCAGCTCTTAATGAAGTTGAATCTATTAATTGACCTGCTTTTTTATTAAATGAAGCCATCCAAAACTTAATAAGAATAGAAATAACTAACACAATCACAGCACCTGTTTGAAAATGCAATAATTCAGGTTGAATGAATTTCAAAAAAGATTCTTTTAAAGATGAAAAAGCAACTAAAAAAATCAAAAAAGAAATAATAAGTCCTGTAATATATTCATATCTTCCATGCCCATAAGGATGATCAGCATCTGGATGCTTTCCTGCTAATTTAAAACCAAATAAAGTCGCTAAATTGCTTCCCATATCAGATAAATTATTAAATCCATCTGCTTGAATAGCTACTGAATTGGTTAAAAATCCAAAAACAAGTTTAAACACAACCATTAACCCATTACAAATGATAGAAAGAATACTACAAACTGTTCCATAACTTGCTCTAACATGAGGAAGTGTTGTGTCTTGATAATTTTTTATAAATTTTTTGACTATAAATTGAAACATTTTATCCTCCAAAAAAGATAGAGATATTTCTCTTAAAAAACAGAACTTATCTTTTTTAAATAAATATCTCTACCAACCTTTTCTATTAAACCATTATCTTCCATTTCTGAAATATATCCATCAATCTTATCTTGATCAACTTTTTTATTTGCTAAATCCTTTAAAATTGTTACAACTTGTGGATTATCATCTTTAATAAAAGCATTTCCTTCTCTATCATATGATGGGCTTTGTAACAAAGCATTCAAACAAGCAACATATGCCCATTTTACTTCTAAACGTATTAACTTATACTGCATTGTATCAAATAATGCATTTGGCATAAAATATTGACTTTCATGATTTCTTAAATCTTCTATATCATTTTTGTTATAACATAACATATTATATTCCTCCTTATATTGACTCTATTATATCATACAACATGACTAATCTCTAACGCTTTTTGTAAATGTTGAAACATCTTCAAAACCAATCACTTTTAATCTTTCAACAACTTCTTCTACATGTTCTCCAACACGATCACTTGTATGTGAATCAGTTCCAATAGTTATTATTCTTCCCCCTAATTGATAATATCTTTCCACTTCTTCAAAAGTTGGAAAACCACATACTTTTCTATCTCTATATCCTGATGTATTCACTTCAATTCCTTTATTCTTTTCAATTAATACCTTTAATATTTCATCAATAATATCCTGATACAATGTATGATCAACACTTTTATCATCATAAGGACCATAACGACAAATATAATCAAAATGCCCCAAACAATGAAAACAATCAAAAGCTCTCACACACTCTAAAGTATTCTCAAAAAATTGTCTATGTGCTTCTTCCTTTGTTTTATCCTTAAAAAATAAAGCAGGATCATAAAATTCAGTTTGATGAATAACATGTATAGAACCAATCACATAATCATATTCATTCGACTTTATAAAATGATTAATTTCATCAATATAATCTAAATCTAAACCAATCTCTACTCCTATCTTAATCATTATTTGATTTTTAAATTCTTGTTGTAATTGTTTTAATTCTTTAAAATATTGATTTGTATCTAATTCAAAAGGACACTCAGGATAATTAAAATCTCTATGATCTGTAAAACAAATTTCATCTAATCCCATATTTATAGCTTGAATAATATGTTCTCTTGGACTTGCTTCACTATCAGCAGAAAAACATGTATGCATATGATAATCTATCTTTCTCATAATAACCTCCAATTTTTGAATATTCTAACATTTTTAGGGTAAAATGAAAAGATATTATCATATTCTTTGCTTTTCATTTTTATCCTTTCTATAATGAATTCATATTGGAGGTTATATTATGAATATATATCACAGTTTTCAAGAATTAGTTGGACATACACCTATGTTACAACTACATCACATTCAAAAAAACAATCAATTAAAAGGACAATTATTTGCAAAATTAGAATATTATAATCCCGCTGGCAGTGTTAAAGATCGTGTTGCTGTGCAAATGATTAAAGATGCTATGGATAGTGGTTTATTAAAACCTCATGCTACTATTATTGAACCAACAAGTGGCAATACAGGAATTGGTCTATGTGCTGTTGGAGCAACACTTGGATTTCAAGTCATTATTGTTATGCCTGATTCTATGAGTCAAGAAAGAATAACTCTGATGAAAGCCTATGGTGCTCAAGTTGTTCTTACTTCAGGAAGTGAGGGAATGGCTGGAGCAATTCAAAAAGCTGAACAATTAGCAAAAGATATTCCTAACAGTTTTATTCCAGGACAATTTATAAATCCAAGTAATTTCAAAGCTCATATCTTAACAACTGGGCCTGAAATAGATCAACAAATGGATGGTCAAATAGATATATTTGTTGCTGGTATTGGTACTGGTGGAACAATTACAGGTGTTGGGCAGTATTTAAAAGAAAAATATCCTCATGTCAAAGTTGTTGCAGTAGAGCCTTACGACTCTCCTATTTTAACCCAAGGAAAAGCTGGTCCTCATAAAATACAAGGTATTGGAGCTAACTTTATTCCTGATATTCTTGATACATCTATTTATGATGAGGTCATATCAGTTACTACTAAAGATGCTTTTCAAAGTGCAAGAGAAATCGCTAAAACAGAAGGCATTTTAGTAGGAATATCTTCTGGTGCTGCTTTACATGCTGCTAAAACTTTAGCTATGAAAGATGAAAATATGAATAAAAACATTGTTGTTTTATTACCTGATGGCGGAGATCGCTATTTATCTACTGAATTATTTAAGGACTAATTAAACAAAACTATTTCCTATTAATGATACCCTTTTTACTTTGTATTTTTTCTATAGGGAATAGTTTAAATTGTCCTTTTTTTATTGACCTCCTGTATAGAGGAGAGTTTATAATGATTATAAGGAGGATAAAACAATGTCATTTGATTATAAAAAAGAATATAAAGAATTTTACTTACCAGCCAAATCCCCTTCAATTATCAATATTCCCTCAATGAATTTCATTGCTGTCAATGGAAAAGGCAATCCTAATGATAAAGATGGAGATTATCAAAAAGCAATAGAGTCTCTTTATACGATTGCTTATACAATTAAAATGAGTAAAAAAACAAATCATCAAATAAAAGGATATTTTGATTATGTTGTTCCACCATTAGAAAGTCTTTGGTGGCAAGAAGAGGACAATTTTAATTATCAACATAAAGAAAGGTTTCAATGGATTGCTATTATTCGTTTACCTGATTTTGTAACAGAAAATGATGTCATATGGGCAAAAGAACAGGCATATCAAAAAAAGAAAAAAGACTTTTCTCATGTTCAATTTTTAACATATAATGATGGTTTATGTGTACAATGCTTACATATTGGTTCTTATGATAAAGAAGCTACAACAATTCAAATGATGGAAGAATATATATATGATTTAGGCTATCAAATCAATATAACTAACAAACGTTTTCATCATGAGATTTATCTTAGTGATCCTAGAAGAACAAAAACAGAAAAATTAAAAACTGTTATTCGCATTCCTATTTGTAAATAATAAGGAGGTTAATATGTACAAAATTGGTGAATTTTCAAAAATTACAAACTTAACAATTAAAGCATTACATTATTATGATGAAATAGGAATACTTAAACCTCATACTATATTAGAAAATGGTTATCGTATCTATAACGATGATGATTTTAAAAAAGCTATGCAAATTCAGTTGCTAAAAAATCTTGATTTTTCGATTAATGAAATTAAAGATGTTTTAACGAATATATCTAATGAAAATGATTTACAAGATTATTTATTAGAAAAGAAGTTAATGATAGAAAAGAAAATAAAAAAAGAAAAGAAAGTTATTGAAGCTATTGATACATATTTAAAACCTTCATTAGATTTACATGAAAAAATAATGAATTATAAAATAAGTCAAGATATTTTACAAGAACAATATATAGCTTTTATTTCTTTTCAAGGAACATATGCTCATTGTAGTGAAAACTTTTCAAAATTGTTTAAAGCTGCAAAATCAAAAAGTCAAGGAGCTCCTTTTAATTTATATTATGATAATGAATTTAAAGAAAATGCAACTATTCAATCATGTATCCCTATTAAAGAAAAATTTCAAGCATCACATATTCAATTTAAAACATTACCTCAAACAAAAGTTTTAAAAACAATACATATAGGAAAATATGAATTAATAGGCTATGCTTATAAAGCTATTATAGATTATGCTAAAAACAATAATATCAAACTCCTTACCCCTGCTAAAGAAGTATATTTAAAAGGTCCAGGTATGTTTATGAAAGGCAATCCCAATAAATATGTAACAGAAATATATATTCCTATAAAAATATAAAGAAGAGTGAGTAATTTTCACTCTTCTTTATTGTTCTAATGTATATGGCGCAGTATTCAAACGAACAAAATATCCTTTTTCATGATCACATACAGGACATTTTTCTGGAACGCTTGTTCCTTCGTAAATAAATCCACAATTCAAACACATCCAACGAACTGTATTTGTTGCTTGATATAATGAATTTTCTTCCAAACCTTTTGCTAAATTTGCAAAACGGTCACCATGAACTTTTTCAATTTCAGCGATATTTTTGAAGTCTTGAGCTACTTTCATAAACCCTTCTTTATGAGCTACTTCTGCAAAGTTTTGATAAACATCTCCATATTCTTCATATTCATTATGACTAGCAGTTTTTAATGCTGTAATAACGTCATCATAAATATCTACTGGATATCCTCCATCAATAAAAATTGTTTGACCAGATAATTCTTTTAAGTGATTATAAAAAACTTCTGCATGTGCTTTTTCTTGATCAGCAGTAAATTTAAAAGTCTTTTCAATCATTGGATAACCTTGTTTTTTGGCTACTTCGGCAGCAAAAGTATAACGATTTCTTGCTTGAGATTCACCAGCAAATGCTCTCATTAAATTTTCTTTTGTTTGACTATCTTTAAATTCCATTTTCTTCACCTCATTGAAAGTATAGCCAAACTTTCGATAAACATTCATAGTATCAATTATTTATAAAAATTATTACATTAATTGCTAAAAGCATTGTGTAAATATTTGCTTTATGCTATAATATGTTAAAGGTTTCATCACTGTATCTCACTATAAAAAGTATTCAAATATATGAATGGGAGTGATGAAATATGAATAGTGTTTTGGATATGAATACTGACTATCTTCATAGGATTATAAATGTCAATCTAAAAATGTACAAATTTGCTCACTTAAGAATGTACAAT
>CAJUOS010000066.1 GCA_910588075.1 uncultured Erysipelotrichaceae bacterium
AAGTGCATTATTTGGAAAAGACAAAAGTTATCAAGAAATTTGTAAAGAATTAAGAAAGGAGGAAAGATATGAATCTTAATGAATCTAAATTATGGAAAGAAATTCATCAACAAGATGAATGTGTTCGTGAATGTTTAAAATACAATTTACCTATTTTAAAAGAAATTGCTTTTAACATAAAACAAAGAAACATTAAAAATATAATTTTTGCAGCTAGAGGCAGTAGTGAACATGCTGCACAAGTTGCAAAATATGTTTTTGAAATTTATACTGATATGTTTGTTAATATAGCTGCTCCTTCTATAACGACTTGTTATCAAGGTCATGTTAATTATCAAAATGCTCTTGTTGTAGGTATTAGTCAATCTGGTGGTGCTCAAGATGTATATCAAGTTATGAAAAAATGTGTTGATGATGGAGGTATATGTGTATCTATTACAAATGAACCAAAATGTTTAATGTCGACAATTGGACATTATCAATTAAATAACCATTGTGGTATTGAAACCAGTATTACTGCTGCTAAATCTTATATAACTCAATTAACTATTTTAATTGCTTTAGCTTATCAAATATCTGAAAATCAGGAACTTTTTAACTTACTAGAACAACTCCCTGATATTATAAAAGATTCTTTTCAATTAGAAAATCAAGTTCAAAATGTTATTCCTTTTTTTAGAAATAGTGAACATTTATTAATATTTGGTAGAGGTTTATTATATGGTTTAGTTCAAGAAAGTGAATTAAAAATTCAAGAAACAAGTTATTTAGATGCTCGTTGTTATTCTGCAAGTGATTATCAACATGGTCCTATTGCAACTTCTTTATCTTTTGTACCAACAATATTTTTTATTGCTGATAAACAAACAGATAAAAGCATTATTCAACTTCATCAAAGATTAAAAGAAGAGAAAAACATCTTCTCATTAATTATTTCAAATAAAGATAATATAAGTGAATTAGGAGACCTTTCTATTAAAATTCCTCATCAATATGATGGACTTTCTGCTGTCTTTGTTTGTGCTATTATTTCACAAATGTTTGCTTGTTTATTATCTATTGCAAGAGGTTATAACCCTGATAGTCCAATTGGAGTATCGAAACATACAGTTACAATATAGGAGGATGATATTATGAATTTAGTAACTATGAAAGATTATATATATGCAACACCTGCAAAAGTTTTAGAAAATGTTAAAAATGCTGAAATGCTTGTTAAACCTATTGTTGATTTATATATAAAAAAGAATTATAAAAAAATAACATTTGTTGCTTCTGGATCTAGTTATACTGCTATCCAATGTGCAAGAGGATTTCTTTGTGAAAAGTTAAGAAATGATGTCAAAGTCATCAATCCTTTTACCTTTTCTGAATATGATTATCGTTATGTTACTGATGATGAATTTGTAGTCATTGTTAGTCAAACTGGAGCAAGTACAAATTGTATTTCAGCATTACAAAAATTAGATCAAATAGGCCATGAAAAATATGTATTAACTGGTAATGTTGAAAGTGATTGTAAAGCTTATGCTGATACTATGTTAGATTGGGGTTGTGGTATAGAAACAATGGGATATGTTACATTAGGGGTTGTTACTTTAATTAATTATCTTATGTTATTTGCTGTATATGCTGCCCAAGCACTTCAATTAGAAGATAGTATTGAATATACTAAAAGTCAAATTATTAAAGCTATGAAAAACCATAAAATTGTATGTCAAAATAGTGAAAAGTTTATAATGGAGAATTATCAAGCTTTAATGCAAATGGATCGTGTATATGTATTAGGTGCTGGTTCTAATTATGGGACAGCTTTAGAAGGGGCTTTAAAAATTGGAGAAACAGTTAAAGTGCTTGCTGTTGGTTATGAACAAGATGAATTCTTACATGGACCTGCATTACAATTATCTCCTCTATATACAGCTTTTGTTATTGATAGTGGAGATCAAACATCAGACCATGCAAAACAAGTCTTTAATGGATTATTAAAGGTTGTTAAAAATACTTTTATGATAACACCAAACAAAGATATAAATCACTCTCAAGTATTACATATTCAAGATCCTTGTGATGAACCATTTACTTGTTTATATAACTTAGCATTCTTTGAACTTATTGCTGAAATTATATCAACAGATTTAAACTCAAAAAAATCTCATCCACTCTACTATGAAATGAATAAAGTTATTGACTTTAGAACATCTGAATTTAGAAAAACACATAGTAGTGATGAGGATGATTAATACATCATGTATTTATTAATACAAAAAAGAATAAATTATATATTAACTATATTATTTATTTTTCTAGCTATTTTGCTTTATATCTTATTTTTCCCTATATTTAGATATTGGGGATTTACAGGAATGATTATTAGTTTTATGATTCTTATTTTGATTTTTCATTTCCTTATTGATAATGCTATAAAACATACAGAAGATATAATAATTTATAGAATGCTATCAAAAAAGCAAATAGCTTTATGTCAAATTAAAAAAGTTCAGTTCTATAAAACAAAAAAAGACTTCTATTTTAGAAATCATCATATTTACCAATTTGATATCGAATTATATACACAAGATCATCAAACAATTCAGACAATAATATATGAAGATATAAAGCATCCTTATTTTCCCTCTCTTCCAACATATGCTTATGTAACATATAATGATGATCTCAAAAAAATTGG
The DNA here is from genome assembly GCA_910588075.1 of uncultured Erysipelotrichaceae bacterium. GTDB lineage: Bacteria > Bacillota_I > Bacilli_A > Erysipelotrichales > Coprobacillaceae > MGBC163490. The sequence goes on from CAJUOS010000066.1 coordinate 2,690, forward strand.
ACTTATTTCTACATTTTATATTTTTATGACTCCAAAAATAAAAAGTATTATTAGAGAGTATGAGAAAATATACCAACCATCATATGTAGAAATCATCAAAAAGAATGGTTTAATAATGAAGTGTTTTATAGATTCACAATAATATTTTATAGAGTAAAGAGGTTGTTATGGAATAACTCATATTTCATTCAGCTTCTTTTCTTTTATCTTAATCATAAAAACAGGTGTTATAAATAATCGTGAACTTCAATGATTATTTATAACACCATCATTTTTTAAATCTGCATATAATTTTAAAGTACCCTTTATATTAAGTTTCTTTTTAACACTATTTTATTTTTTTGTCTACACTTGAAGAATTTACTGCAATTTGCGTTTATGAATTAAAATATAAACTAAACTTATTCCTGTAACCCATAATAGAGTTATATACATATACAAATCACTTGAATCTCCAGTATTTATAGTATTTACATTATTTGCATTATTTTTATTATCAATATTTTCTTCTATAATAATTGGTTTGTTTGGATTCTTATTATTATTAGGTTTTTCATTAGGCTTTGTTGGATCACTAGGTGTTATCACAGTATAATTATCAAACCTAATATTCTCTACTTGTTCACCATCTCGTGTAATCGTTACTTTAGTATCCAATTCATTACGATTATTAATAAATACTTCGATTGCCACACGATATAAAGTATCATCATATGTATAAGATGTATTAGCATCATTACGTTCATGAATATTATATACATATGTTCCAATTTCATCAAACCATAATGGTTTAAATTCAATTTTACCATTTAATGCAATACTTTCTTCTATCAGTGTAGTAGGTGCACTATAACAGCTTTGAATATGTTTCTTATGCTTTATACTTTCTTCTTCATGACAAATTAACACTTTCTCATAACAAATATCAAAATGTTCATGTGTAAAGCCTTCCTCATTATTTTCGTCTTCTTCAAGTCCACAGATTAATTGCAGTTCATAACAACTATCATCGTGAATATGATATCCACAATCTAATAACCCTTTACCACCTTGAAGCATGAAAGCAAAACCAGTTCCATTCATTAATTCATTATCTAGATATTTCTTTGCTTCCAACTGTACATTTGCAGAAAGACGATGATTTTCAAAAATTGGTACAATTTTTTTATCATCATTACCATTTATATTTGGAGAATTTCCTTCATACAGTTTCCCATCCTTGTAATAAGTCATATTACATATCAAAGGTTTTGTAATATCTGGTTGCGTTACCTCAATTACAACTTCATATTCTGTATCATCATAATCGATTCGATATTCATTATCTTCATTGACTTCACGTAGTATATAACGATAAGTTCCTACTTTATCTAATCCTAAACTATCAAACTGAATGATACCATCTATTGATTGGGCAGTACGCACAACTTTTCCATTTTCATCAATAAGTTCAAAGTGGAACCATGTTCCTTTGCTAAGTACACCATCAACCAACTTCAATGCCATAATCTCATCATCTGCTGGTATTCGCTCATACCAGAAGGTCACAACCACACCATCTGTTGTTACATTTACAGTTGCATGTCGCTTCATTGAAGCAAGTTTATCATCATTAATGGAATACCCTTGATACTCCCAACCTGGAATCTCTGTCATACCTACGGTAACCGTAGAAAGTTTTGTAGGATGAGTCACAGAAGGTAAAATTTCAACTCCAGAATTTATATCCTTATATTTAATAGTATAACGTAATCCAGCATAAGTGTAGTAGAATGTTAAAATGTTTTTTGTCTTGTCTTTATTTTGTGCCTCTAAAACCATAGACTGACTATAATCATCTACTTTAAAATACATTCCATCAACATAATATTCAGAATCTAATGCATTAGCATCTATCGTATTTCCTACATAACTTTTTTGCCATTTAGAATCAATTACTTCACGAATCTCACTTCCATGAATATCCACTAAAATATGACGAATCTTATATTCCGTTGGTACTTTTGGTTTCCAAACAGCATAAACAACAGTATCTTCATTGATTTCCATGTTGAAATCATAAGGATTTGTTCCTTCTTCATCATAAAACCACCCTGCAAAATAAAGATTTGCATCATCTGGATTTGGAAAACTTTCAGCTGTTGTACTAGGCATAACAGTTTGTTTATTAATTACACTATTTAAAGTCCTATTTTCTCCATTAACTACAACATCAATAGGTTCCTCATCTTTCCCAGTAACCTCATCTACGAAGTAAACATTATAACGGAAGTCGTTATAGCGATAGTAAACATCAACATTTCCAGCAGGCATTTTTTGTAAGTTTTCTTCATTGAAAGGTATAGTCCCATCTGGATCTAAATACCATCTTCCATAACCACCTAATGCTGTTTCATTATCTGTAACTCTATCTCCATCTTTGTAAGTAGCAACTGCTTTTGAAGCATTGCCATAACCCTTAAAGATAAATGCATCATCATCTGTTGGGTTCTTTGTTTTATCCAATGTAAAATATGCATCATAGTAATTATTATAGTATTTATCAAATGATATATGTGTACCACCTTTATCTGGATCATATCCTAATGGTTGATCATAATATACCATATCACCTATTCCACTGATATCACCACTATCACCAGTTTCATAACTTGTTGTATAAAGTTTTACCATAACAATACCATCTTCATCTCGTAGAACTTCACCATCTTCATTCAAGAAGCAGGTATTATAAGTAATTGAATATTGATTTCTAGCAAAAGCGATGGCATTTTCTGTATCTACTAATTCCTTCTCAAGTCTAGCTGTACCTGCATTAGAATAACGAAAAGCATTAGCATTATTTGAGAGGTAATAAAGAATCTCACTGTTTCCTGTTGGAAATAACATTCCAACACTGAAAGATGATTCTAATTGATCCAACAATGTTTGCGCATCTTTATTTCCTTGATTTGCTTGTTGAAATAAATCATATAGACCATTTTTCCCAGTTAAAGAACCATTTAACTGTACATTGCTCTTTCCAGGATCTCCTGCACGAATCCAGTCTACAACCCAATAACCACCAGGATCCATACTCCCTACTGATGCCGCTTCCTGTGTTGGACGATTTAGTGCATACCACTGTCTCCAATCAGACCTATATACACTATTCCCATTCAATGTTTGCAAATTATCTTTGTTAAAACTTGCATTGTGATATCTCCCTTTATATGTTCCACTTGGGAATGTCGCATTTATTTTAAGAGTCGCTAATGTCATTTGATTAGGAAGTCCCGTAGAAGTAACCTGAGGATAAGTATATCTTTGTGTTGCATCTATCACACCTTGTCCTTGAAAATCACCACGATTCCAAGCATTTAAACCATAAAATCCTAATGGACTTGTTCGCCACATTAAAGGAATAAATCCTTCTGGTGTATCTGCTCCATAAGCCAACTTTTCTGCAGGTGTATTAAGAGTAACAGTATAATCTTCTCCCTCTTTGACATCCTTAACAAATTTGATTTCATCATTATTTTTTGTTGTATATACATATGGTGTATCAACAGCCTCATGAGGTAATGCCTGCATGTAATAATTGATATTAAAAGTATGAACAGACATATCTTCTTTATCACTAAGAGCATGATAATATGGGTAAACATTCAGTCTATGAGTTCCATAAGTATATGTATTAGTAGAAAGATCATAACTACTTTCTTCTCCAAAACGTTGCCCTTCCCACATAGATACTTTATTTTGAATAGTAACATAATCTTTACTTGGATCATCATCTTGATGTTTAGCAGTACGACTTGTAAACATTTCTGGTTCTATTGTAGATAAACAATTGAAAGGCAACTCCCAGTCTGCTGGAGCTGGTATCGTTCCAGCAGCAGAATTAATGTAATTTATAGTATCTTGTGGATAAACATACGCTCCTCGAGGTTGAAATGCTTCTGATCCATTTGCTAATAATACATCAGTTCCTGCTGGAATCGTCTGAGTCTTGTTTGAATCAGTAATCAAATTTTGCCATCCACTTCCAATATTATCCCAACCAATACCATTTTTATAAGCATCTTCTACTTTTGTTCCATATTTTCCACGTATTATTCTACTTTCCATCAGACTTGGATCTTTTTCACAAGCTAATTTATCTGCATTAAGAGCATCTATAATATCTTTTTGTTCTTTACCACCAGTCCAATATGTATATATATTGAACTCAGTAGGACGTTGTAATGCTTGAACTGTCCATAACTGAACACTAGGTGTCAATGCAATTTCCCACATTTCACGAGTATAATAAAGATTTAAAACAGTCGTACCATCCTCTTTAATTGACACCTTCTGATAATTACATGCCTTTATTGTTGTTGCAGTCCCTTCACTGCCATCACCATTTGTCAATCTTTGATAACCACAGGTACACCCAGAGGTTCCACACTTACTTGAATCATTTTTACAAACATCACACTCCAAGAAGTCAAAACCATAGAATGCACTATTCTTATAATCTGCATAGCTATGATATATATCTGATGTATTACTTGCAGAATCTGAAAATGTAACTGATGTATCAAAAATTGCATTTGTTGACTGATTTGCAGCTTTATTTATAGGATCTTCATTCGCACGATTTACATCAAAATCATTAAATGTTATTGGCATACCAATTGCATCATAACGTTGAATATCATGAGAATGACTTTCTATATATGTGTTATCACCTTTCTCACTTTCAAACCAAAGCTGTACAGTATATGCCGCACCATATGGTTGCCATACAGCATAATAAGTAGCTCCAGCATCAGGCATTTTAGTAAGCACTTCAGCCAATGGTACTGTTTTTACTCCTGGTGGAATAGGTGATGGAGTTCCTGCATCTTTAGGATCACCATCTGCTGTATAAATAGTTAAATCCTTATATTTCCCACTAGCATTTAATGGAGTATAATCAGTAATGACCTGAGCATCCTCTCCACTTACCCAACCTACAAAAATATAACTTTGATGCTTAGCATAGATATTCTTTGTATATTTATGAATATCTACAGTAGGTAAACTTGTAATATAATTTTTACTTAGCTTAATATCATAGTTTAATGTAATATTATCTGCATCTGGTTCTGCTGCAAATGGTTTGTCTGGAATCCCAATGACTTCAGCCTTAGATATACCAGTTGTAAAAAGGACTGTTTGTGGTTTTTTTGGTACATAATACAAATTTCGTACTGCCATCTTATCTGCAGTAACTGTGAGTTTAGCATCCCAAGCCTGTTGACTATTTTGATCAAATCCATAGACCTTTACAAGCTTTTCAGCAATATAGTTTTTAATTTGAAGACGGGTTAAACGATTTAATTTATCCTTTTTAATTTTTGCATCATCACTTTCACTAATACCAGCGATATGTTCTAAAAATGGAGTAATATCATGATAAATGATATTATTTTCCTCACTACCAGTTAAATATTTTTCATTAACAGCATATGTCAGGTTCTTAATAAATTCTTCACCACTATTTCCCAATTCCCTTTGATTTCCCAGAATATCATATAGATTTTTCATTAAATCATTGACACTAATAGAAATAGTTTCTACATTAATCTCATCTTGTGAAACACTGATTTGTGAATCTTTTTTTCCTTGACCAGTATAAGAATATAACAATACCTGATCTTTTCCTGCCATATTATAGCCCCAATACTCTATTCTATAAGGAGCATATTCTTCTTGATAAACATAATTAACAATAATTTTAGTATCTTTTTCTATTGTTCCTGAAACATAAAACTTTCCATTTTCTTTTATAACATCAATCTTTTCAGCAACATCTTCTTGCCCTGCAGTATATCGATTGACAGTACCAATCTTATATCCATCTTTTCGTAAATCTTCAATTGATACCTTATATTCATCTGCATTCATCAACAATGCTTGATAAGTGGAAGCAGCTCGAACCATTTGTCCGTTTACAGATATATAATATTCAACGCTTAACAAGACATAATCAGTTTCACAAGTCCACTCTCTTTCACAAGTTTCATTATGTGTATGTTCAGGTTTGTCACACGTAAGAATACAATAGCATATATCACTATGTTC
>CAJUOS010000067.1 GCA_910588075.1 uncultured Erysipelotrichaceae bacterium
GTTTCGGGATTGTCAAATAATTATGCTAAAAAACATAGCCTAATTAATATTATTGTATTGATCCTCAAAAAATAGCAACTTGGAGTAAAAGTGTACATCAAGAATGTTCAATTTTTTATGATCATTTAGATTTAGGTATTAATCGTTGGTGTATTGCAGGTGCTCCAAGTATTGCATGGGCTAATAAAGTTTTTCCAGATATGAGTGATAAAGAAGCTGTAGCTGCACTTTGGCGTGCTATTTTTCAAGTTACTCGCTGTTATGATGAGAATCCTATTCAAGCTTGGAATAATCATCGTGTCTCTTTTGAAAAAAGAGTTAAGATATTGAATCAAAGTCAAATTCAATCTTTACATTATACAAATTCATTAGGAACAGATTTGATTATTGGAATGAACAAGGGATATTTATTTGCAGGTGGAGGAAGTTATACAACTGATGGAATTTATTCATTTCCTAATATTCCTACTGAAGAAATTTTTACATCTCCTTGTAAAGATAAGGTAAATGGAACAGTTTATAGCTCAATGCCATTAAATTATAACGGAAATATTATTGATGAATTTTCAATGACGTTTAAAGATGGACGTATTATTGATTATAATGCAAAAGTTGGGTATGATATATTAAAAAGTATTATTGATACAGATGAGGGAAGTCATTATTTAGGGGAGCTTGCTTTAGTACCTTATGATTCTCCTATTAGAAATATGAACATATTATTTTATAATACATTATTTGATGAAAATGCATCATGTCATTTGGCTATTGGTAAGGGTTTTGGAGAATGTATAGAAAATGGTTTAAAGATGAATAAAAAAGAATTATTTGAGAAGGGAATTAACGATTCTTTAACTCATGTTGATTTTATGATTGGAACAAGTGATCTTCAAATTACAGCTGTATTGGAAAATGGAGAAGAAATGAAAATTTTTGAAAATGGAAATTTTGTATTTTAAATATAAAGGAGAAGTGTAATGAAAGAAAAGGTATTATTTTATAATTTAGATGAAAATGTGAAACAAGCAATTTTAACAATTTTGAAACAACTAGATGTAGAAACAAAAGAAATATATCAAGAAGATGCTTCTCAACAAATGGGATATCTTTTAGATTTATCTGGATATAAAAGAAATAATAATAAAAGTGATAATCATTTAGTAGAACCATTTTTGTTTTTTGCATATTTTACTATGGAACAATTAGATATTGTTTTAGAAGTTTTTAAACAAGCTAATATTCCTTATATTCCATATAAGGCGATGCTTACAAATGATAATGTTGTTTATACTTTTGAACAACTTTATACAAATGTAGAAAATGAGTATTTACAATTAACAAATAAGGAAAAATCAAATTGACAAATATATAAAATTTCATTATTTTTGAAAAAGCGACATAATGGAGGGAAAATCATGTCAGAATTTATTGAACAAGTAAAAAAACGAAGAACATTTGCGATTATTTCCCATCCTGATGCTGGTAAGACTACATTAACAGAAAAGTTTCTTCTTTATGGAGGAGCAATACAAGAAGCAGGGATGGTTAAAGGAAAAAGACAATCGCGTCATGCTGTTAGTGATTGGATGGAAATAGAAAAACAAAGAGGGATTTCTGTAACCTCATCAGTATTACAATTTAATTATGATGGATTTTGTATTAATATTTTAGATACACCTGGACATCAAGACTTTTCTGAAGATACTTATCGTACTTTAATGGCAGCAGATAGTGCTGTTATGGTTATAGATGGTTCAAAAGGTGTAGAAGATCAAACAAGAAAGTTATTTAAAGTTTGTGCTATGCGACATATTCCTATTTTTACATTCATTAATAAAATGGATAGAGAAGCTAAAGATCCATATGAATTAATGGCTGAAATAGAACAGGAATTAGGTGTAGAAACATGTGCAATTAATTGGCCAATTGGTTGTGGAAAAGAATTTAAAGGTGTCTATGAAAGAGGAAACCAAGAAGTCATTCGTTTTATTCCTGTTCAAGGTGGAAAAAAAGAAGTTGAGGTTGAAGTTTGTGATGCTCAAGATGAAAGTTTAAAAGAAGCATTAGGATCACAACTATATCAACAATTACAAGATGATATTGAATTGTTGGATGGAGCAGGTGCAGAATTTGATTTAGAGAGAGTTCAAAAAGGTCAATTATCTCCTGTATGCTTTGGTTCAGCTTTAACGAATTTTGGAGTAGAGCCATTTTTAAGACATTTCTTGGATATGACAACTTCACCACTTCCACGAATGAGTGATAAAGGTGAAATAGATCCATTATCTGAAGAATTTAGTGCCTTTGTCTTTAAGATTCAAGCAAATATGAATAAAGCACATCGTGATAGAATGGCTTTTATGAGAATTTGTTCAGGAAAATTTACAAAAGGAATGGAAGTTTTCCATTATCAAGGAAAGAAAAAAATAAAACTCAATCAATCAAAACAGTTAATGGCTGAAAATAGAGAAGAAGTAGAAGAAGCTTATTCTGGGGATATTATTGGTGTTTTTGATCCTGGTATTTTTTCAATTGGTGATACATTATGTATGGCTAAAAATAAGTTTGCATATGAAGGTATTCCAACATTTGCTCCTGAACATTTTGCTCTTATTAGAAATACAGATACAATGAAGCGTAAGCAGTTTGTCAAAGGAGTAGAACAAATTGCTCAAGAGGGAGCTATTCAAATTTTCACTGAATTAGGTGGAGGAATGGAAGAAATCATTGTTGGAGTTGTTGGTGTTTTACAGTTTGAAGTATTAGAATATCGTTTAAAAAATGAGTATAATGTTGATATTGTCAAAACACCATTATCATATCAATTTGTAAGATGGATTAAGAATGAGGATATTGATTTAAAATCATTAAATCTATCTTCAGATACAAAGAAAGTACAAGATTTAAAAGGACAATATTTACTATTATTTAGTAATGAATGGGGAATTCGTTGGGCAAGTGAGAAAAATTCTGAATTAGAATTAGCAGAATTTTCAAAAAATTAAGAGATGAATTTCTCTTTTTTTATATAGTCCTTTAACATTGTGTTATAATAAAAATATGGAGGTGTCGTTATGGCTAATGAAGGTAAACGTTGTTATTGTCGTTGTATTGAAGAAATGACAATGATTATTGGAAAAAAAGAAGAAATTCTTTTTGCATATAAACAAGTTTATCCATGTATGGTCAGAACAAGCGATACAGAAGCTAATTATTACAAAATATATGGAAATGAATTTGCATTGAGTTGTAGTGAAGTAGAATTTAAAGAACATTTTAGATTAATCCATCATGTTGAAACATTAAAAAAATAATTTTGAAATGTTGAGATTTGTTTGTTTTTTATACAATTTATGATATGATGTTCAAAGAAAGGATGATCATTTTGGAAAAGAAAACCTTTGAAATTTCAAATATTAAAGATGTGGAAGAACTTAATTCATTAAGTCTAGCTTTAAATGAAAAAGAACAAGTTTCACATATGAAAATTGGTAAAGAAACAATTATATTTAATTGTATTGAAATAGATGCATTATTGAGTTTAATTCAAAGTATTAATAAGGAAATTATTGTTCAAGAAGTTATTGATGGAAAGAAAAGAGAATATAATTTCGCTCAAAAGAAAGAAAAGAAACATTATTTCATGTTCAAAAATATGATAAGTGAAGATGATATTTATGTTTTAATAGAAAGAATAAAAACAGATTCTAGATATCAAGATGTTGAATATGATATCCAAAATAAGATATTAATGCTTATATCTGATCAAAAAGATGTATTAGCATTGTTACGTAAAGAATTATTTAAAATTAATCCTTCAACAATTATTGTTGAACATCGTAAACCTATACGTTCTCAAGATGTTTTTAATCAAAAATTTTTAAAAACATATATTTATATTGCTGTATTATTGGTTGTTATTTCATTAGCATTGATTACATCTAAAGATACGACTTTTATTACACCTTTAATGTGGTTGATGGCGGCATTGTTGTTTGCAAGGGAAAGTTTACAAAGAGCATGGAAACAGATTAGACAATTTCATTTTTTTCAATCTGATGTTTTGTTTATATTTGCTATTTTATTAGGTATAGCATCAGGTGCTTATGTGGAAACATGCTTAGCTGTTATTGTTTATCAATTTATTGCACCTATTTTAAGTAAAGCTTTAGAACATTCTATTACACGTATTGATAAAACTGTTGAGATGCCTGAAGTAGGAATTCGAGTCAAAGATAAACAGGAAGAAGAAATATCACTGTATGAATTTGAAGTGAATGATATTATGGTGGTTCATCCTAAGGAAACTATTCATATTCCAGGAATTGTTACAAAAGGTGAAACAATGCTTAATACATATTCTAATACAAGTGAGTATGAGTTGGTTAAAGTTAAAAAAGGAAATAAAGTACGAAGTGGTGATATCAATGCTGGAGAACAAGATATTTATATTCGTATTACAAAATTATATGAAAGTTCTCATTTTATTGAATTAATGAATATTGCGAGTACAGCACCTGTCTATGAGTCTAAAATTGAGAAATATGCAAAGAAAATTTCTCAGCTATATAAGCCTTTTATGTTTATATTAGGTTTGATTATAGGTGTTGTTCTGCCGATGGTTAACTTTAAAGAATATGGTCTTTATATTCATGTTGGTGCCATCTTTATGATATTAGCATGTTCATTTATTAGTGAAGAATCAACATCATTAGGAGTGTTAGCTGGCTTTGCGAAAGCTTTTGAAAATGGAATTATTATTGAGTCTTCGTTAGGACTAGATTCTGTTAATGTTACTCAAACAATTGTTTATGATCGTTTTGATGGTGTTGAAGTTACAGATGAAGAGTTAGCATTATTTAAAAAATTATCACATATGGGTCGTTCTTTGGTTATTTTTAATGATGGTCCTGTTGCATTGGAAAATGATCAATATACAATATATAATGATTTAACAGTAACAGAAAAATTAGAGATAATGGATACATTAGTGGGACCAATTGTATATATAGGAGATAGTTTTAAGGATATTGCTTTGTTGCAGAAAAGCTATGTAGGTATTTCTAGAGGTGGTTTATCTGATTCTAAAGTTGTTGAAAATAGTGATATTGTTTTAATTGATTCAAAATTAGATAAAGTATATGAAACATTTTTAATTGCTAGAAAAATGAGAACAAATGCTATTATTAATAATGCTATGACTATAATAATGAAATTAGCGGTATTAATTTTTGCACTTTCATGGACAGGATTGCCATTATGGTTAGCTTTAATTGCGGAAATTTTAACAAGTGTCTTTGTGATACGAACTTCAACAAGAATTTTAGGGTAGAGAGTCTACCCTTTTTTTGGAGGTAAATATGAAAGTTTTAATTGCACCAGATTCATTTAAAGAATGTATGAATGCTTATGAAGCTTGTCTTGCTATTCAGGAGGGACTTTATCAAGGAGAAAAAAACATTATAACATCTTTATGTCCTCTTGCAGATGGTGGTGAAGGAACTTTAGAAACATTAATGTATGCAATGAAGGGTAAGATTGAATATTATAAAGTTCATGGACCACTTATGAATATTATTCAAGCACCAATAGGTTTTATTGATAATATAGCAATTATTGAATGTGCAAAAGTATGTGGTTTAGAGTTATTAAAAGAAAATCAAAAAAATCCATATCAAACAACATCTTATGGATTAGGAGAATTAATTCAACATGCTTTAAATCAAGAAGTGAAACATATAATTATTTGTTTAGGTGGTAGTGCAACAAATGATGGTGGAATAGGAATGTTACAAGCGTTAGGTGTACGTTTTTTTAATCAATATTATCAAAATGTTGCTCCTACAATGAAAGGATTATTTGATATACAAGATATGAATCAAGATTTATTAGATTCAAGATTGAAAAATGTTTCTATTATAGGTGTGTGTGATGTAACAAATCCATTATGTGGTTATCAAGGAGCTACCTATATTTATGGACCACAAAAAGGTGTTGCATTAGGTGAAAGAGAAATGATAGATCAAGCTATGAAAAACTATGCTTATAAAGTTAAAAATTTATTACAATGTGATTATATGAATTTTCCTAGTACAGGAGCAGCAGGAGGATTGGGTTTTGCATTAAAAGCTTTTTTGAATGCAACATTAGAAAAAGGTTTTGATGTTGTAAGTACTATACTTCATTTAGAAGAATTCATTCAAGATAGTGATGTTATTATTGTAGGGGAAGGAAAGATAGATCGACAAACTCAATATGGTAAAACCCCTTATGGTGTTTTAAAAATTGCTCAAAAATATCATAAAGATGTTTTTGCTTTTGCTGGAAAAGTTGAAGATTTAGAAATTCTAAAAGAATTAGGTTTTAAAAATGTTTATCAAATAACCCCAAAGGATATGGATTTATGTACAGCATTAAAAATAGGTAAAGAGAATTTAAAGGAATGTGTGTATCAACATATAGGAGAAATATTATGAAATATATTGTTCAAAAAGAAATGCCTTTGATTGATTTTTTATTACAAGAAACATCAAAGAAAAGAAATGATATAAAAAAATTATTAAAATATCAAAATGTATATGTTGATGGACATATTGAAACATATCATGCATATCATGTATTAAAAGGGCAGGTTGTAGAAATTCAAAATAAGAAAAGTAATATTGATTTAGATATTCTTTATGAAGATAAAGAATTTATTGTGATTAATAAACCATGTGGTTTATTAAGTGAAAAAACAAGAAATGAAGCTCAAAAAACAGCTTATCAAATAGTAAAAAACTATCTATCTAAAAAAAGAGAAGAGATATATCTTGTGCATAGATTGGATCAATATACTTCTGGAATATTAATGTTTGTAAAAACAAAAAAACTTTATGATTTAATGACACATAATTGGAATCATTATGTGAAAGTTAGAGGATATATAGCAATTGTAGAAGGGAAAATGAAAAAGCCAAAAGGAACAATTGAAAATTATTTAGCAGAATCTAAGACACAAAATGTCTATATAACGAGTAAGGATAAAGGAAAAAAAGCAATTACACATTATAAGCAAATACGATCAAATCAAAAATATACAATGTTAGAAATTTATTTAGATACTGGAAGAAAAAATCAAATAAGAGTTCATTTATCATCTTTACAACATCCTATTATTGGAGATAGTAAATATGGGGCAGTTACAAATCCTATTCATAGATTAGGTTTACATGCTCATCAATTTATGTTTATTCATCCTCTTACTCATAAAGAAATGCGTTTCACTTCAAAAACACCAGATTCTTTTGATAAACTTTTCAAAAAGTATTGACAGATAGATAGAATTTCAGTATGATATATCAGTAAATGAAAAGTAGTGGAAAGAAGAAGTGCCTACTTCTCGCCTGAACGAGTATATTGTTGGGCAAATGTCACTAAGATAAATTATCTTATTGTCAATATGTGGGTGCTTTATGTACTCACTTTTTATTTGTACTACAAAATTTATAGGAGGTGGCTATTATTAGCAAGTATAATAACCAATCAAATGATGACTTGGTGAATGAAAAAATTCGTTTTAAAGAAGTTTTGGTTATTGATCAAAACGGAGATCAATTAGGAGTGATGCCACGAAATGCAGCACTTAATACTGCATATAATGCAGATTTAGATTTAGTATGTGTAGCACCAAAGGCAAAGACACCTGTATGTCGTATAATGAATTATGGGAAATATCGCTTTGAACAACAAAAGAAACTTAAAGAAATGAAGAAAAATTCTAAAGTTGTCTCTTTAAAGGAAACACAACTTTCTCCAACTATTGATGTTCATGATAAAAATGTTAAATTAAAGAGAACATTGAAATGGTTAGATGCAGGAGATAAAGTAAAGATTGCTGTTCGTTTCAGAGGAAGACAATTAGCTCATATTGATATTGGTCAAAAAATACTCGATGATTTCGTCGCTGAATGTGCTGATTATTGTGTGGTTGAAAAACCAGCAAAATTAGAAGGACGTACATTAACTGCTATATTAGCACCAAAGAAAAAATAACAGGAGGATTCAATTATGCCAAAAATGAAATCACATAGTGGTCTTAAAAAACGTTTAAAAAGAACAGGAACAGGTAAAATGAAACGTAGCCATGCTTATATTTCACATTTATCTCATAACAAAACACATAAACAAAAGAAACATTTAGCAAAAGCTACTTTAGTTCATCCTTCAGATATGAAGAGAATTAAATCTAGATTACAAGGATAAAATATAGGAGGAAATAGAAATGGCAAGAGTTAAAGGTGGATATACAACAAGACGTAGAAGAAAAAAAGTCTTAAAATTAGCCAAAGGATATTTTGGTTCTAAGCATACATTATATAAAACAGCTCATGAACAAGTTATGAACTCTTTAGAGTATGCATATAGAGATAGAAGAAATTTAAAACGTGAAATGAGAAAATTATGGATTGCTCGTATTAATGCTGCAGCAAGAATGAATGATATCTCATATTCAAAATTAATGCATGGATTAAAATTAGCTAATGTAGAAATTAACAGAAAAATGTTATCTGAAATTGCTATTGCAGATCCTAAAGGATTTACAGCAATTGTTGATACAGCAAAAAAAGCTTTAGAAAAATAAATGGTGCTCTAAATAATCGAGCGCTTTAGAAAAAAACGCTATAAAATATTAAGGGG
>CAJUOS010000068.1 GCA_910588075.1 uncultured Erysipelotrichaceae bacterium
CTATTTGATATAAACTTCTGGTTCAAATATTGTCATCTTAACTTAATGACATTGGATTAAAAACTGTTCCTTTTCAATATATACATTATTTTTTATTAATTGAAAAAACAAATAACAATCAATCCTTTAAAACAACAAAAATATTTCAAAAAAGGATAATAATGACATCAATTTTCTTTTGTTATAAAAAAGGCAAGATTCATGAAAGTGAATATACACACAATAGGTATAGCACTTTCAATTCCTTCATTTATTAACAAATAAAGGCAATATAAACAACTAGCAATTAATCCTGTATAGTACGCATTTCTATATTTTCTCTCCATAATCTAATACCCTGTTCTTTCTTTAAGAAAGTGTTTTTATTTAATTATATTTTAACATATTAAATCATTAATAAATATATTATGTGTATAAAATACTTTTTTTTGTATGAAAAACACGAATACATCAAAAAAGATTCTTTTAAATTTTCAACTAAAGTCACTAAAATTCAATATTCTTTTTATATACAATAAATAAAATCAAAGGTATAATATAAACAGAAAAGAGAGGTTATTTTATGTTAAGAAATCAAACAAGATCATTTCAAGTAGGTCATTTAACATTAGGTGGTAATAATCACGTAATAATTCAATCTATGTGTAACACAAAAACAAAAAATATTGAAGAAACAGTTAAACAAATTTTAAGATTAGAAGAAGCTGGATGTGAATTAATTAGAGTGGCTATTTTTGATCAAGAAGATGCTTTAGCTATTTCTACTATCAAGAAAAGAATTCATATTCCTATTGTAGCTGATATTCATTTTGATTATAAACTAGCATTAGCTGTTATTGAAAATGGTATTGATAAGATTAGAATTAATCCTGGTAATATTGGTTCTATTGAAAAGGTAAAAGCAGTTGTTGAGGCTTGTAAAGAAAAACATATTCCTATTCGTATAGGTGTAAATAGTGGTTCTATTGAAAAAGATATTCTTGAAAAATATGGAAAACCAACTGCTCAAGGAATGATTGAAAGCGCAAAAAAACATATTGATATTTTAGAGTCTCTTGACTTTCATGATTATGCTATTTCTTTAAAATCATCAAATACATTACTTACAATTGAAGCTTATCAACTTGCTAGTCGAACTTTTGATTGTCCATTACATATTGGTGTTACTGAAGCAGGAACTGCTCTTGGTGGAACTATCAAATCAAGTTTAGGTATTGGAACTTTATTATATCAAGGTATTGGAAATACAATTCGTGTATCTTTAAGTGATGATCCTGTTGAAGAAATTAAAGTAGCTAAAACTTTATTAAAAGAATTAAATTTAATTAATAATGTACCAACTCTTGTTTCATGTCCAACTTGTGGAAGAATTCAATATGATCTTATTCCGATTGCGAATGAAATTGAAGATTTCTTAAATACAATACACAAAGATATAACTGTTGCTGTGATGGGTTGTGCAGTAAATGGACCTGGTGAAGCTAAACATGCTGATATTGCTATTGCAGGTGGAGTCAAAGAAGGTTTATTAATTAAAAAAGGTGAGATTATTAGAAAAGTCAAACAAGAAGACATGGTAAAAGTTTTAAAAGAAGAAATTATAGCTATGACGAACTCTAAACATTAGAGTTCTTTTTGCTTGGCTTTTTCATTTATATCATTCAAAATCTATGATATAATTTTCTTAAATAATGAAAGGAGATAATTTAATGAACCAACAAGAAAGTGTTTTTCATTTTGATTTTAAAGCTTGGATTTTAGAGCATAGTACTAATGATTATAATATAAAATTAGAAAATGATGATCATATTCAATTATTGACTGAATATGGTGAAGCATCTATTCAATTCACTCAAATAGAAGAAGGAACAATTGTTGAATTTTCTATTATTTCCAAAAAAGATGAGTCTGTTAAGTTTTACTTACACTTTGAGTTAAATGATGAAAATCATGCAAAACAGTTATATGATGAAATGATAGAAACACTTCTCAATTTAAAAAATGAAAAGACATTAAAAGTCTTATTATCTTGTAGTGCAGGCTTGACAACATCTATGTTCGCTGAAGAATTAAATTCAATGGCTGAAATGCTAGGATTAGATTATCATTTTCATGCTATCTCATATCTTAGTATATATGAAGAAGTTGATCAATATGATGTTATTTTAATTGCTCCACAAATTGGCTATATGCTTAATCGTTTAAAAGAAAGTTTACCAGAAAAACTTGTTTTGCAAATTCCTACTGCTACCTTTGCTTCATATGATGCTTTATCTGCTATTCAATTTGTTCAAAATGAATTAAATGTTTTTTATACACATAAAAAAGAACAAAAAATAAAAGAATCATCTCATTGTATTGAATATAAAAAGCGTATTTTATCAATTGTTATTTCATTAAATAAAGCTCAAGCTAAAATATTTTATCGATTAAAAGAAAAATGTGAAGTGATTGATAGTCATCTTATTATTAAACCTTCTATGAATATTTACGATTTATACGATATTATTGATACAATATTATTAAAATATTCTTATGTTGATATTATAGGTATAGCAACTCCTGGTATTATAAGTGATGATAATCAACTTAAAAACTTAACTTATAAAGAAGAAGCTTTTAATATTAAAGAAGAATTTGAAAAAAAATATCATATTGATGTTGTGATTTGTAATAATGCTAATGCTGCAGCTATTGGCTTTTCTTTAGAACACCCTGAATATGAAAATATTATTTATCATTCTCAACAATTTGGTTTTGGTGTTGGTGGACAAGGAATTATTGTTAATAAAAAACTTATTTTAGGAAAAAATGGGGTTGCTGGTGAGTTAAAATATTTCATTCATCGTATGCAATTTTCTGATAATTTACATAAATTAGTTTTAACAGAACAAGGAGCATTAGAAGTTGTTACAAAGTCTATTTTACCTGCTATTTGTACAATGGGTCCAGAAGCTGTTGCAATCTGTTCTCCAATGACACCAAACATGGAAGAAATAAAAAGTAAGTTAAATTCCTTTATTCCTGAAGAATTTCTACCAAAGTTTTATTATATTAAAGATGCTAGTTCTTATATGTTGGATGGGACAACTCAATTATGTGTTAATTATCTTGATAAAAAATCATGAACTCTAAATGATTAGAGTTCTATTTTTTTGTTTTCAACATATAATATTTTAAAGGAGGAAATGGATGACTAAACGTGAATATATAGCCAAATTAGAAATAGATGAATTTATAATACTTCTTAAAGAGTTTGATATAGAAATTGATGAACATTTAAAATATAAAATTTTTCAAATGATTAAAAATAATTCTTATGCTATAGTAAACGATCAATATCAATTCATTATAGAAAATAGTATAAAAAAATTGACAAGTGATTATACTTGTCAAAAAATAATTTCTTTAATTAATCATTATTTTAAACCATTATTAAAGATTTGAGTTTTAAACATTTCTATTTCTTCTTTATATGGTGCATTTCCATCAATATAAGGTGTTTCTAATATTTTAGGAACATCTTTTAATTTTGGATGATGAACAATTGTATTTAATATATCAAAACCAATATATCCATATCCAATATTTTCATGTCGATCCTTATGTGCTCCTCTTGCATTTTTAGAATCATTGACATGAACAACTAAAATACGTTCAATCCCTATTTTTTCATCAAATTCCTTTAAAAGATGATCAAATTGTGCTAAATCATATCCTGCATCATTCATATGGCAAGTATCTATACAAACACCTAACAAATCACTATACTCAACATTGTTGATAATATATTGAATCTGATCAAAGTCTCTACCTAGCTCGCTTCCTTTTCCTGCCATTGTTTCAAGAGCAATTTTTACTTTTTGATGAGGAGTTAAAACCATATTTAATCCTTTAACAATTTGATTTAAACCAGCCTCATCGCCTGCTTTAACATGTGAACCAGGATGCAAAACAAGTCTTGATATGCCAATTGCTTCACATCTTTCAATTTCCTGCTTTAAAAAACTAACAGCCAATTCAAATGTTTCTGGTTTTAATGTATTTGCTAAATTAATAATATAAGGAGCATGAACAACTACATCTTCAATATCAATATGATTTTCTTTCATTAGCTCTTTAGCTTCATCAATTCTTAATTGATGAATTGGTTTTCTTGCAGTATTTTGAGGAGCACCTGTATAAAACATAAAAGTAGTTGCTCCATATGAAAGAGCTTCTTTGACAGATCCTAACATCATTTCTTTACCATTCATGGATACATGACTACCAATCTTTAGCATCTTATTCAGCCTCCCTTTCTCGTTTTTCTCTTTGTGCTTGTTTAGCACGTTCTTTCTTTTGACGTTTAATATCTTGTTGTATCATTGCACGTTTCTCTTTACGAACCAATTGTTCTATTTCTCTTTTTCTTTTTTTCTTATAACCTGGTTTTACTTTTTTAGGTTTTCTTACAATTGAAGAAATCTTTTTTTCTAAATCAGTTTGATGTTTAACTCTTGATTTACGTTTTTCTCTATCTTTAGAATCAATAAATTGATTACCTTTCAATTCCTTCATTTCAAAAGTAATACCTTTTTTCTCCAAAGCATGAACAATACTTTCATTACTTGTATCATACATACTATAACATTCTCCTGTATACTTTCCTCGACCACATCGTCCACTTCGATGAATATAAAAATCTAATTCTGAAGGAAATTCCATATTAATAATATGGCTTGCTCCATCTATATCTATCCCTCTTGCTGCAATATCTGTTGCTACAATATATTGATATTCCATACTCTTAATACGACGCATCATTTGACGTCTTTCTCTTGGTTCTAAATCTCCATGAATTTCTCCTACTTTATATCCATCTTCTCTTAATTGATGAGTTAAAGCAGCAGCTTCTTTTCTCTTATTACAAAAAATAATACATATATAAGGATCTATAATACTCATGATTTCCTTTAATACAACATAACGATCTCTATGTTTAGTTGGAACTAAGTAATGAGATACATTACGTGATGATGTTAATTTCTCATCTATTTCTATGATTTTAGGAGTATGCATATACTTTTGTAAAAAAGGTCTTAATGTTTGTGGTATTGTTGCTGAAAAAACCATCATTTGTAAATGATCTTTCATCTTCCCTAAAATAGCATCTAAATCTTCTAAATAACCAAATTCCAAAGTCATATCAGCTTCATCAATGACAAAAATATCAGCAGTTGTAATTTTTAATGCTTGTTCATTTAAAGATAAATCTTTTATTCTACCAGGTGTCCCAATAACAATATGAGGTTGAATAGATAATTTATCAATAGCCTTTTGTTTATCACTTCCACCAATTATCAATGAAACTCTTAATTCTGAATTGTTTTTCATAAATAACTTTGCGTTTTCGTAAATTTGTGATGCTAATTCTCTTGTAGGTGCAGTAATAACAGCTTGCACACAATCCTCATCAACATCTATCATATCTACAATAGGAATAAGAAATGCATGCGTTTTTCCTGTACCAGTTTGAGAGATTCCAATAACATCTCTATGTTTATAAACTAATGGAATAATTTGTTTTTGTATTTGTGTAGGTGATTGAAAATTCATTTCTGATATTGTCTTTTTAACAAAAGTTTGAAATTGATAACTTTCAAATAATTTC
Organism: uncultured Erysipelotrichaceae bacterium; assembly: GCA_910588075.1. Taxonomy (GTDB): domain Bacteria; phylum Bacillota_I; class Bacilli_A; order Erysipelotrichales; family Coprobacillaceae; genus MGBC163490. Next base: position 5,654 of record CAJUOS010000068.1, read on the forward strand.
ATTATAATGCCTCCTTTCAAGCCACTTGATTATACACTAAAAATCTTAAAAATGCAAAAAAAGACTTTTATATACTTTTCTATATTATACCAAAATAATGAATCTTTAGATAATAAAGATTGATATCATAAATATTAAAAATTAAAACCACTTTATTTTTTATCATGTTATAATAATATCGAAAGAAGATGATTATTATGGGAATTGTTGTTATTGGTTCTGTTTTTGTAGATATTAAAGGATTTCCTTACTCACATTATATTCCAGATGGAAGAAACTCAGGATATATCCAATATATTCATGGTGGAGTTTGTAGAAATGTTGTTGAAGATATTGCTAATGTTGAATTAAGACCTACTTTTATTTCTATTGTAGATAAAAGTGCATTGGGAGAAGAAGTGCTTCAAAAATTAAATAATCACAAAGTGAATACACAATATGTTCAAAAAATATCAGGTGGAATGGGTACTTGGCTTGCTGTTTTTGATGAAAAAGGAGATTTAGCTGGTTCTATATCTCAAAGACCACAGCTATTACCTATTTATAATTTATTAAAAGAAAAAGGTGATGATATTTTTGTTCACTGTGATTCTATTATTTTAGAAGCTGATATTGATAGAGATATTATCAAACTCGTTTTTTCATTTGCTAAAAAATATCATAAAAAAGTTTTTGCTGTTATATCTAATATGGCTATTGCTGTTGAAAAAAGAGATTTACTTAAACAGTTTGACTGTTTAGTATGTAATGAAATAGAAGCAGGTCAATTCTTTATGGATGATTATTCCCAAATACCTCCTCATGAACTTGTTCATATTATTAAAGATAAAGTTATTTCTGGAAAAATGAAGTCCATTGTTGTAACAATGGGAAGTCAAGGAAGTATTTATGCTGATAATCAGGGAAATTATGGCATATGTCCTGCTCAAAAAGTTCATGTTAAAGATACAACTGGGGCTGGTGATGCTTTTTGTTCAGGGCTTGTTATTGGTTTAACATATGGAAAGTCATTAGAAGATGCAGTACAAATAGGAACAAAACTTGCAGCAAGTGTTGTTGCATCATTAGAAAATGTTTGTCCTAGATTTTTACCTGAAGAATTAGGTATAGATATTCAAAAATAGTTCTTTCTTAATAATTTAACATTTTAAAAATATCACATTAACACCTCCTGTTCATATACTAATATAGGAGGTGTTATTCTATGTTTCCACAATATCCAGATGATTTTAATCAATTTATGCCATCATATTATCCACAATATCCAATGATGCCCATGTATCAAAAACCATCATTATTACAATCTATGAAGTATTCTATGAATCAAATTTCTATGTCCTCTACTATTAGAACTGCTCAAAAAACTTTATATACTGTGAATCAAATCATACCTATTATTAATCAATTAAGACCTGTTTTGCATAATGCTTCAACTGCATTTAGAGTTGTTAAAGCAGTTAAACAATTTGATTTTGATGAAATTGATAATGAGATAGATAATAATGTTAATGAAGAAAGTGAAGTTTTTCAAAATATGTTATAAAAGCCTGTATAGGCTTTTCTTATTATATGCTATAATACTTAAGAGGTGATTTATCCATGTTAGTTAAAGCAATAGTTCCTAGAGGTTATTGTAAAGGTGTCATAAGAGCAATTAATATCGCTAAAGAAGCAAGTCAAAAATATCAAAACGTTTATATTCTTGGAATGATAGTTCATAATCAATACATTGTCAAAGCTTTAGAGGATTTAGGTATACAAACAATTGATAGCCAAGGAAAAACACGTTTAGAATTATTAGATGAAATTGACGAAGGAACTGTCATTATTACTGCTCATGGAGCAAGTGATCAAGTGTTTCATAAAGCCAAAGAAAAAAATTTAAATATTATTGATGCTTCATGTTTAGATGTTATTAAAACACATGATTTAATTAAAGAAAAATTAAATCTTGGTTATGATATTTTATATATTGGTAAAAATGGACATCCTGAAGCAGAGGGTGCTATATCTATCAATGAAGAAAGAATCCATTTAATCACATGTCAAAAAGATTTAGATAGTATAGATAAACAAAAACGTTATATGATTACTAATCAAACAACGATGTCTTTATATGATGTTTATGCACTATGTGAATATGCCAAAAAAATTCTTCCTCATCTTGAAGTTGCTAAAGAAATATGTACAGCAACTCAAATTAGACAAGAAGCCATTCATAATATTGATGATGATATTGATATTGTTTTTATTGTTGGTGATCCCCATTCACATAACACTCAAAAACTTGCTTCTATTGCAAGTCAAAATAAAGATGTTTATATGATTGAAAGTTTACAAGACTTAAACATTCATTGGTTAAAAGGAAAAAGAAAAGCGGCTGTTTCTGCTGGGGCTTCTACACCTACATATCTAACAAATCAAGTTATTGAATTTTTAAAACAATTTGATGAATCAAAAGAAGAAACATTTATTAAACCACCTATTGAAAAATCAAAAATATTAGGCTCCGTGTCAAGAGTGGAGGATTAAGGGATAGTTATCGAGAGATAGCTATTC
>CAJUOS010000069.1 GCA_910588075.1 uncultured Erysipelotrichaceae bacterium
AGCTATCTCTCGATAACTATCCCTTAATCCTCCACTCTTGACACGGAGCCCTTTTTTTATTTTTTTATTTTTCTTTAAATTGCATATTATATAAATGCGCATATTGCCCATTTAACTTTAATAAATCTTCATGATTACCTTCTTCCTCAATTCCTCTTTCTGTCAATACACAAATTCTTTTTGCATTTTTTATTGTTGATAATCTATGAGCAATCACAAATGTTGTACGATTTTTAGCTAATGATTCTAAAGATTGTTGTACAATATGTTCACTTTCATTATCTAAAGCACTTGTTGCTTCATCAAAAATAAGTATTGGTGGATTTTTAAGAAAGACCCTTGCAATAGATAATCTTTGTTTTTGCCCACCTGATAATTTAACACCTCTTTGTCCACAGTCAGTATGATACCCTTCAGGTAATTCCATAATAAAATCATGAGCATTCGCTTTTCTAGCAGCTTCTATGACTTCCTCATCAGTTGCGTTAAACTTTCCATAACGAATATTATCCATAATTGTTCCAGCAAATAAATAAACATCTTGTTGAACAATCCCAATATTTTGTCTTAAAGAAGACAATTTCACATCTTTTATATCTTGTCCATCTATCAAAATTTGACCACAAGTTACTTCATAAAAACGTGGCAATAAAGAACAAATTGTTGTTTTTCCAACTCCTGATGATCCAACCAATGCGACATAATCTCCAGGTTCAACATGAAGATTAATATCATCAAAAACATAATCACTTTTACTATTATATCTAAATCCAACATGCTGAAAAGTAATATCTCCTTGAACATTTTTTAATTCAAAAGCATTTGGACTATCTTGTATATCTGGTTGAATTTCCAATATTTCCATAAATCGTTCAAAACCTGTTGCACCTTCTTGGAATTGTTCAGTAAAGTTGATTAATTTTTTTACAGGATCAATTAAGTTTGTTATATACAAAATAAATGCAATTAAATCAGGGGTATTTATACGTTGTTCACTTATAAACAAAGCTCCAAAGAAAATAACTGCAAATGTAATTGTACTTATAAAGATACCTAACCCTGAATGATACTTTGCCATATATAAATAACTATTACGTTTACTATCTACAAATCTTCTATTCTCAACTTGAAATTTATCCATTTCTTCATTTTCGTTTGCAAAACTTTTAACAACTCTTATTCCTGATAAATTATCTTCAATACGTGCATTAATATCCCCTATTCTTTGTTTATTACGCTTAAATGCTTTTTTCATCTTACGATTATAATAATATGCAAAAGCTCCCATAACAGGAATAAATGCAAAAACAATGAAAGTTAAGGGAACATTTATTGTCATTAAAATTATAAATGCTCCAACAAACTTAATAAAAGAGATAACAATATCTTCTGGTCCATGATGATATAGTTCAGTTAATGAAAAAATATCATTTGTAATACGTGACATCAATTGTCCTGTCTTTTGTTCATCATAAAAAGAAAAAGATAATTTTTGATAATGCTCAAATAATTCATTTCTAATATCTCTTTCCATATATGTTCCCATCACATGACCTTGATAAGTTACATAAAAGTTACACAGAAATTCTATAATAATTAATCCAATCCCTAAAAGTCCTAATTGATAAATTTTTTGCATTTGAATAGGTTCTTGTACTAAAATCACACCTGTTACATATCTTGTAATCATTGGATATGCTAAAGTAATTCCAGCAGCTACCATTGCACAGAACATATCTGTAAAAAACAAACATTTATATGGTTTGTAATAAGATAAAAATTTCTTAAATCTTCCTTTCATCTTTTTCAACTCCTTTAACTTTACATATTTTATACGAAAAAATATTATTCGTCTACAAAAAAGCAATGAAAAAGAATAAACAATTTTATATCTAATTATTTATTCTTTACATATTATAAAATATATTCAGCTGGATCAAAATGCTCTTCCTCTAATAATCTACTAATTTCTTCACTATCATCATTTAATATAGAGAAAGCAATATTTGTAGCATGATCCCCAACTCTCTCCAAAGCTGCAACTAAATCAGAATATAGCATTCCTTCTCTAGGGGCAGTTTCTTTTCTTTTTATATCTTTCAAATATGCTTTTTGAAGCATATCTTCTCTTTGATCAACTAAATCCTCAATTTTTAATATCTCACTTAAATGATCTAAAGATTTTTGAGTAAACATCTCTAAACTTAATTCTAATTCAGAATTAACCATAGTTAATAATTCCCTAATTTCTGTTTTATGCTCTTCTGTAAAACGATAATTCTTCTTTTCACATGTTAATGTAATATTCGAAATAGTTCTTGCATGATCCCCTATTCTTTCTAAATCAGCAATAACATGAAATAAAGGTCCAACCATTCTTCTATCTTCATCAGGTAATGGAAGTTGATTAATATGATTTAAATATTCAAATATAGCATGATTCAAAAAATCAATATGCTCTTCATTTTTATTAATTGTATCAATTGTTGATATATCTACCTCTAAAAAAGAATTAACAGCAATATTTAGATTCGTTCTACTTATCTCTGCCATACGTTCAACTTCATGAATAACCTGTGGAATAGCAACTGTTGAAGAAAAAGTAATTTGTGGTCCTATGTATTGTAATCCAAAACCTTCCTCTTTATCATCTTTCTTATCTGGAAGAATAATAGTTGTTAACTTTACAATTTGTTTATAGAAAGGTAGTACTATCAATATTTGGAATATTTTAAATATAGTATTTGAATATGCAACATCCTTACCAAGTGCAGATGATAATGCAGTTCCAGTAGCATGTGCAGACCCTGTTAAATTAGTAATGAAAGCAATCATTTGTGGCATAAATACTGCTAACAATATACCCATAACAACAGTTCCAATGATATTAATTGTCAAATGAATAGCAGCTGCTCTTTTGGCATTGACACTTCCTCCAAGACTAGCTAGAATGGCTGAAACACAACATCCAATATTACATCCCAAAGTCAAATAAAATGACATTTCAAGTGAAACAAGTCCTTGAGATGCAAGAACAATCAAAATACCTACCATAGCTGAAGCACTTTGTAATACTGCTGTAACAACAATTCCAATAAACACAGCTAAAATTGGATTAGTAAGAGATGTTAATGTATCAACAACAATTGGAGAACTTCTCATAGCTTCCATTGCTGTGGACATAGAAGTTAAACCAACAAATAAAATCCCAAACCCTAAAACAACTTGACCAATATTTTGTATAATTTGCTTTTTACAAAACTGCACCATGATAACCCCTAAAAAAACAATAAGAGGTGCAATTTCAGATAAATTAATTGTCATTAATAGACCAGTAGCAGTTGTTCCAATATTAGCTCCCATAATAATTCCAGAAGCCTGAAATAAATTCATTAACTCAGCATTAACAAAACTAACAACAAGTACAGTTGTTGCTGAAGAAGATTGAATAACAGCTGTAAAAAAAAGTCCTACCAATGTTCCTATAACTACATTTTTTGTCATTTTTTCCAATATATTACGTAATTTAGCCCCAGCAACATTCGTTAAGCCGTCACTCATCAACTTCATTCCATAAAGAAATAAACCTAGCCCCCCAGCTAAAGAGAACACTAATATCAAGCTCATAAACGCCCTCCTCATTTTCCTATCATATATAACGCCTTAATAAATATTATACTATATGATTCCACAAAAAGAAACAAAGTTTTTACATTTTCTTAGCATATCCCTTACATAATCTTAACATTTAAATATGCATAAACACAAAATAAATTTATATTTATGACAAAATAATTTAATAAAACTTTGTAATTTCTTCAACTGTCTTTCTTTTTGGCATTGATGGTTCAATATCTTGATATCCTACTCCAATAACACTAACAATAGATTCTGAAACAGGTATGTTCAAAAGTTCACTTATTTTTTTGGCATCTCTAATTCCCATAATCAATGTTGATAAACCAAGTTCTGTTGCTTTTAAAATAAGATTCATATTATGTAATCCACAATCATAATACCCCCAACCATTTTCTAGTTCATTACAAGCTTCTCCATTCCTTTCATATCCAGAACGATTAAGAATAATAGTAGAAATAATAAGAATTGGAGCATCCTTCACATTATTTTGATTAAACTCTGGAAGACATTGTTTCACTTGTTGGAGCATATCATCACTTTGTACAACATAATATCTTGTTACTTGTGAATTTTTCCAAGAAGGAGCTAAAATAGCTGCCTCAATTATTTTTTCAAGATCCTTTTTTTCAACTGGTTTCTTTAAATATTTTCTAATACTTCTTCTTGATTCTAAAACTTTTTGTAATTCCATAATAATGACCCTCACTTCTATATAATATAAAAATAATTATAACATAAAAAGTCTAGAAATTCATCTAGACTTTCCTTTCTATTTATTAGCATCAACCATTAATTGACAAATTTGATTAGAAAATTCTACTGGATCATCAATACTAAAACCTTCAATTAATAAAGCTTGATTAAATAATAATGATGCATAATCCTTAACTTTTTCTTGATCCTTTTGAAATACAGATTGTAAAGCATTAAAAATAGCATGATGAGGATTAATTTCCAATATTCTACCAGCTTTAACATTTTGTCCATCTGGCATTTGATTTAAAACCTTTTCCATTTCAAATGAAACACCTTCTCCACTTACTAAACATACTGGATGCGTTTTTAAACGTGATGATATTTTTACATCTTGAACTTGATCTTTTAAGACATCTTTTAATGTTTCCAATAAATCTTTATTATCCTCATTAACTTTTTCAAGTTCTTTCTTTTCTTCCTCATTATCAATATCTAAATTACCTTGATTAATATTCTTAAAAGGTTTTTCTTGATAATCTCTTAACATTTGAATACAGAACTCATCTACATTATCAGTCAAATATAAAATATCAAATCCTTTATCCTTTAACATTTCTACTGTTGGTAAATGATCAATTCTATCATTTGTTTCTCCACTTGCAAAGAAAATCTCTTTTTGATCGTCTTTCATCGCTTCAACATATTCTTTTAAAGTAATATATTTTTTTTGAACTGCACTATAATATAATAATAAATCTTGTAATTTATCTTTTAACATTCCATAACTATTATAAATGCCAAACTTTAATTGTAATCCAAAATTCTTAAAAAATTCTTCATATGTTTCTCTATCATTTTTCAACATTTTTTCTAATTCATTTTGAATACGTTTTTCAATCTTATCAGCAATAATTTTAAGTTGTCTATCATGTTGTAACATTTCTCTTGAAATATTTAATGATAAATCCTGTGAATCAACTAATCCTTTTACAAATCTAAAATGTTCAGGAACTAAATCAGAAGCCTTATCCATAATAAAGACACCTCGAGAATAAAGTTGCAACCCTTTTTCATAATCTTGTGAATAGTAATTCATAGGTGTTTGTGAAGGAATAAATAATAATGAGTCATAAGAAATTGTTCCTTCTACACTATTATGCATAACTTTTAAAGGATCACTAAAATCATTAAATTTATCTTTATAAAATTCATTATATTCTTCTTCAGTAATCTCTTTCTTTGGTCTTTTCCATAAAGGAACCATTGAATTTAATGTTTTATTTTCAATAACTTGTTCATATTCATCACTATCTTCTTTCTTTTTAGAAGTTGTCATATCCATTTTAATAGCATAATGAACATAATCTGAATATTTCTTTATTAATCTTTGAATTTCATATTCATCAAGATATTGATCATAATTTTCATCTTCTGTATTTTCTTTTAAAAACAAGTTAATTCTTGTTCCATGATCAGGATATTCACATTCATTAATAGAATAACCATCAGTTGTATCAGAAATCCACATATAAGCTTGATCTTCTCCAAATTTTTTAGAAATAACTTCAACCTTATTAGCAACCATAAATGCAGAATAAAAACCAACACCAAATTGTCCAATAATATCAACATCATTTTGCCCTTTTTCTAAAGCTTTTTTAAATTCCAATGAACCAGAATTAGCAATTGTTCCAAGATGTTCTTCAAGTTCTTGAGCATTCATTCCTATTCCTTGATCAATAATTGATAACATACGATGATCTTTATTTATAACAAGTTGAATAGATAAATCCTCTCTAGAAATTCCATTTAAATTTTCAGTTAATGCTTTATAATATAATTTATCAGAAGCATCACTTGCATTAGAAATTAATTCTCTTAAAAATATTTCTTTGTGTGTATAAATTGAATTAATCATCAAATCTAATAATCTTTGTGATTCTGCTTTAAATTGTTTTTTTTCTACCATGATTTCCACTCCTTCTTTAGCACTCTTTAAAGTTATGTGCTAATAGTATATTACACCTTTGTATTAGCACTGTCAATATATAAGTGCTAATTTATAAAAAAGAATTTTTTACAATGGATATTCTTTTTGAATAGAGTAAAGTTTTTTATAAATTTGAGTTTTATATTCTTTGGAACAACTCCCTTTTGGATATAAAAGAGCTAATTTTTGATATAATGAAAAATCATATCCTTTTATTTTATTTAAAAAAAATGGTTTTGTTTTTCCACGTAAATACATAGTTCCAGGAACAATATAATCTAAACCAATATTATATGCGAGTTGATATATTGCTTTTATATTTTCATATGAATCAGTGATATATGGAATAATAGGCATCATTAAAATACCTACAGAAGCATTAGTTTTTTGTTTAAGAATTTGTAATACTTTCATACGTTCAATACTAAGAGCTGCTTGAGGTTCTATAATTTTTTGAATGTGTTCATCAGCACAAACAATAGAACATGTAATATTAACCTCTGCTACTTGTGATAACTCATTTATTAAATCAATATCTCTTAATATTAATTTAGATTTCGTTGAAATATTAACTGGATTTTTATATTTAATCATAAGTTTTAAAACTTCACGCATTAATTGCAATTCTTTTTCACAAGGTTGGTAACTATCACTAACACTTCCAAAATTAATTATTTCTTTTTTCCATTTTGATGAAGATATTTCTTTTTCTAAAACCTCAACAATATTTTCTTTATAATAAATATGATTATAAAATTTTTCATCATTTAAATAATCATGTGAATAAAGAGCATAACAATACAAACATCCATGTTCACAACCTCTATATATATTAACATCATATTGATATGGCATTTTTCCATTAACTTTCCTAATGGCTGATTTACATTGAATAGGTATATATTTCATAAATCGACCTCCACTTAAAAATTAAGTAAACCTCATATATATAAGATAACACTTTTTCTTATTGAAAAAAAGCAATATCTTATAGCTTGATATTGCTTCTTATCTTCTATTGTTCTTCTA
>CAJUOS010000070.1 GCA_910588075.1 uncultured Erysipelotrichaceae bacterium
CAATTTCTTGATTAATCTCATTATCTTCAACAAGAAGAATTTTCTTTCCCTCAAAAGAAATATTTTCTCCTACATTTCTTGATTCCTCTTCAATACCTCCCCAATCATAAGCCGTTTAAATAATAATTAGTTTATCTTCTCCAATAATTCTACGAATACGTCTGGCAACTTCAATACCATTCATATCTGGCATCAACCAATCAATAATATATGCTGCATACTCATCATTTTGCTCTTCTGCAAGCTTTGCACGAAGCACTAACTCCCTGCCTGAAGTCATCCAGTCTGGTTGTATTCTAATCATAGAAAGCATTTGAGTAACACTAGAACATGTATTAAAATCATCGTCTGCAACCAGCACTCAAAGTCCTTTTAATTCTGGGAAAATTCTTGTACGACGGAACTTGAACAAGTCCCAAACTGTAATGATACAGTGACAGTTGTTCCTTTTCCCTCTTCACTTACAACAGAAATCTTACCGTCCATCATATCAACAATATTTTTAGTAATTGCCATTCCAAGCCCTGTGCCTTGTATTCCGCTAACAGTACTTGTTCGTTCTCGCTCAAATGGTTCAAAAACATGCTCTAAAAATTCTTTGCTCATTCCAATTCCAGTGTCTTTTACCTGAAATTCATAAGAAGCCCTGTCTTCAGGCGCATTTCCTTTCTGTAAGATGCGCACGCCCACAATACCGCCAGGTTTTGTAAACTTCATCGCATTACTTAAAAGATTTAATAAAACCTGATTTAACCGCAGTTTATCATATAAAACATGTTCATTTACCACATCTGCTGTATCAATATAAAATTCCAACTGCTTTGATATAATATCTGCCTGCACAATTGCCTTTAAATCGTGCATAACTTCTGGAAGTGACGTTTCTTTTTCCTCAATCTTAACCTTTCCGCTTTCAATATGGCTCATATCTAAGACATCATTAATCAAACTAAGCAAATGATTAATGGATTAATTGTAAAAACACTACAATGATAACAAGTACTATAATAAGCTGAATAATGCCACAACGCATCATATCTGAACTAACAGAACTAATATGATTGCTAATAACATTATCTTGAATTAAAATAGTCATCATCCAATTGGTATCTTCTATTGGAATATAACAAAGCATCTGCGGTGACCTCTGATAACTAAATGATATCTGTCCTAACCTGCCATTTGCAAAATCATTTTCCACCTGCTAAATGTTCACCATTGCGATGATATAAACTACTTGAACTCTTTGTCCAGCCAGCTCTTTAAATAAAACTCACTAACTTTGTTTACTGCTTGGTTTGTGCCAGCTCTTGCACTATTTGGCACCCAGATTGTTATAATGAGAAGAATCGCTGCAATTATAATTCTGTCTACTATACCATAAGTAACGGTCTACCTTTTTTTATTTTTTATTCATATTAAAAAGTTATCACCTTTTGCCCATCTTTTATTAACCCATTAATCACAGAAGTAACAACATCAACATCTGCCATATCAACTCCTATAACATCAAAATCTTACAAGGAAGCCGCAAACAAACATTCGATTTAATTCTGAGCAGAGGCGGCATTTGGCACAAGATATTCATAATCTATAATGATTATAGTGTTTTGCTGCATTCTTTATACTAAGTGCAACAACATCTCACCAAGGATATACCACCTTAATTTTTAGTTTCTTTTTTTCTGTCTTATCTTTAAACATTTTCTTAAGCATGGCTGCACAATCTCCCTTCTTATTGATGCTTTTTATTGCTTATACCTGTTTAAAACATACACAAGCATTTTCACTTCCCATACTCCAATGTGCCTATTTGTGCTAATATATGCCATCTTTTACACATTAGCACCACATTTTGTAATATTATACCATAAAGTTTATATAAAATTATAGTCCATTACAAACAAAAATCGTCTCAATAAACTTGCAATTAAAAAATAGTAGGTAAATTAACTTATAACCATTCTTACAAACTAATCTACCTACCCTTTATTTTTATTCATCTAAATAATCTAAACAACTAGAAGTTATCTTTTTATAATCCATATCACCATACTTTGAACTAGAAACTTGTCCATCTTTTGTCACAGTTCCTGTATCACTTACACTTTCGTCTGAATAGTATGTAGTATAGTGACCAACAACATTTCCTTCTTGAAATATCCCTACTAAATATTTCTTTTCTAAATAATCTTCATCATATAATACTCCACCTCCATCATACTGACCATTTTTAAATTCTCCTTTATATAATACTATATCATAATCCAACCTATGCTTATATAAAACACCTTCTCCTGTAATCGTTCCATTCTCTATATCAGAATACTTACCTACATATTTACACCTAAGATTATACCAACCATTCATGGTCCCACTCCAACTTGGAGACAAAAACTCTACAATAACATTATCTAAATCAGGAATATCATTTTTATACACAACACTTACGACAGCATCAACATCTTTTGTTAGTGTACGACCAACGTAATATATCAATGTAGTGTTTAAACAACACCCTACTGTAAGAGTTATATTTTCTTCTTCTACTCTATAAATATGCTTATAAACTTCTTCTTGTTGCGCCTTACTATCCTTATAATCAATATCAACTAACAGTGAATAAAAATCATAAGAAATTTGATATAGACCTCTTTCTGCTGCTAAAATTGCCTGATTATATAAATATTCCAAATATTTTTCATGTGCTTGTGTGGCTCTATCAAATGAATCCTTATACGTCCCTAATTTTAAAAAGGCACTTTGAGCATCTGTGTACCATTCTGCATTCATAAGTGCTTCAGCTTTATTGTAATCCACAGCTGGTCTTATAACATATGGATATACATATTGTACAAACACTAAACCTAATACAATTATAACAGCTATACTGATTATTATGCTTGCCTTTTTAATGTTCTTTTTTTTAACTTTATCAGGAAAGTAACAAATCGGATTACAAATATCCTCTTGATTTATAATTTTTTGTTTACTCATATTTTCTTGTTTATTAATATATATATTATCAAATTCAACAGGAGCCATTAAAGAAACTTGAACTTGTATATCAAGACCACATCTTCTACATTTACCTTTATCACAATTAAACCTTCCACAAGAACATAACCACCCGTTATCAAATATTTTAGGGTAATATATCTTTTTCTGTGTTGTTACTAAATTAGTATATTTACTTTCAAATTCTTTTATTTTGATTTCTGGCAAAACTATACATTCTTTTAAATGATTTCCATAATCTAAAATATTATTTTCAGCCATCTCAATTACTTCATTGTCTACTGTATACTTAATAATATATATCTTAATTTTTCTTGTTTGCTTATTATTAAGCAAAATAAACGTATTATCACCAAACGTATGATTTTTTTCCATATTTAAATTTAAATACGCAAACTTTACTCTTTCACCCTCATTTAATATTGTTCCCTTTTCATCATATTGTTCAATTTCAATATATAATGACTTCAAAAATTTAGTTGATAAATTATTAAATAATAATTGTGCTATAATATCTCCATTATTTGAATTTATCAATAAATCTCCTTTAATAATCTCAATATCACAATTTAAAAATATATAATCTGTATAAAGTGATATTAATTGTTTAAAATCTGCCATATACACCTCCCTATACTTTTGTATCAAATTAAAATCGTACATATCTATATTAAATATTTTATAATAAAATAATACAAATTTAAAGCGACTAAATCTTAATAATAAATATTATTAAAATAAAATTTGGTAAACAAATCAGCGTCTTATCTTTGACCACTAATCTGCTTACCAATTGTATCATCTTAATTTTCGTTTAATTTTTATAAAATACTATCAACCTAATTTTTCACACGCTATTCTATAAAAAATTACTATTTTAGAGCATTTTGTATTTGTATAATGTTATATGTTACAATTATTATATATCAAGCTTTAAATTTTTAATTATTATGTATCTTGATAATAAATACTAAAAGTATTTTTTATAATCATGTATATGACATAATTTGACTTTATTTACAAGTTTGTCAAAAAATTGGCTACTATACTTGCTAAAACTCCTTGTGAAAAATCACTTACATGTTCTTTAACACATTTAATAAATTTTTTTTCATTCCATTGTTTCTCTTGTAACATATCTTGAATTTTACAATATTCATCAGAATTTTTATCCATTCTTTGCACACTTGCATTTAATTCTTCTAATATTGAATTTATCTTCAAATCATCAAACACTACTGCCTTACCATTTACATCTAAATTATTTAACTTTATTCCAACATCTTGATTTCCTTGAATTGTCGCTCTATTTAAAATTTGTGCATCGCCATTTATTCTCATATCACTCAAATTAATCTCTATTCCCATGAAAAATCTCCATTTCTGTTATTAATCCTAAACTGCTTTGTGTCAACTAATGAACAACCACAAAGTTACAATACAAAAAATTTATTTTTTGCACTAAACATCCATTTATAATTTAAGGTCATTTAACATATTTGCATTTCCAGTAATTGTATTACCATGTACATTAATCACTACATTCTGTTTTCCAACACCTCCATTAATAATAATCTGTTCTAGCACATGAAGAACTTTAACAAGAAAACTTTGATTAGTAAAAATAAACTGTAAACTATTTCCAGAATTCATAACAATATTTAAAATTTTCTTCAATTTTCTTTGATTATTAATATAATACCACCCATAAATCCAAGCAGCTCCTATCATTAATAATAAAATTCCAACTATTACTTTTTGTGTCAACATAAAAAGCCCAAAAAGTAATATGACAATAGAAAGTGCAGGAAATGCAAGTTGCTCTAATGCTATTGTCGAAATACAAGAAATGTTACAAAGCTGAATCAACATCCCATCACAACTTATAATATTCCCTTTAATGAGTAGTTGAGCAGTTTCAATACTTTTTTCTTTTTGCATATTCTTTCCTCCAAATTTAATATTTTTATAATTATATTATTTTCGACTTATTTCGACAATATTGATACATCATATCCAACATATTTATCATCATATTAGGAAATAAATTTATTTGTAATCATTTACTTGCAACTTAATTTCATTTCTTATCTTGTTAAATTTAGCAAATCCGTATATAATAAATATATAAAAAAATAGTTATATAATATATTTTTATATTAAAAATATATTATCTTACAACATTAAAAAATAACACCATTTTTTATCAAAAATATATAATATTCTTAAAAAACATTAAAAGGACATAAAAATGAACGAGTTACAAGAATTTATATTTGACAAAAAAACTCAAGTTAATCTAATTAGTTTTTTAAAACAATATGGAATACATGGCTTAGAACAAGCTTTAAAAGCTTATATTAATTGTCAACAGGAATATATATGTAAAAACAAAACATCAATATCAAAAATTAATATTTATGATATTTACTATTTAGAAATACAAAAACACAATATTACTATTTATACAACTAATGGTACATATAAAAAATATGGCTCTTTAAATAATGAACTAAAATTTTTATCTCATTATAATTTCATTAAATGTAATCAAAGTTGTATTGTTTCTCTAAAAAAAATCAAAACAATTTGTAATAATTATATTATTCTTACCAATAACACAAAAATACATATGAGTCGAAACTATGCTTCAAAAGTAATCCTCTCTTTTTTCTGCATTAGTTCTTTATAAAAAATTTTTAAAAGAGAGCCTTTCAATGTTTTATATTTAATATATAATAAATAGTGTATTGAACATAATTGTAACTATAAAAAAATTGTGAGCATCTACAATATTTCATATAGTCAGGTTTATTCATGGGTAAAAAAGTATGTTTGTAATGGTGAACAAGCATTAACTGATAAACATAGTCACCATAAAACAGATAATGAAGTTAATGAATTAGAACTTCTCCGCCGGGAAAATGCTCGTTTAAAAAGAACGTTTGAAGAAAAAGGATATGCTGACTGAATTATTAAAAAAAGTGCAAGAATACGAAAGGATGTGAGATTCGGAAAACTGCGCTATACTTCAAAATACATGGCAGTAAAATTTTTCTACAAAACGAAAAATTGGAGTATTAACTGGATATGCAAACAACTCGAAATGTCAAAGGCAGCTTACTATAAATGGCTATATTAGGAAATTCCAAAGTGTGAATTGGAAAATGTACAGCTTGCAGAACTTATCAAAGAATACGATGAACAATTTTATCACATTTTAGGCTATCGGAGAATGACATCATGGATGAATCATTTTAACCATACGAATCATAGCTGTAAATGAGTTCATAGGATTATGAAAAAGTTAGGTATTCATGCCGTGATTAGAAAAAAGAAGAAAAAATATACATTGTCTACGCCTGAAATTACTGCTGAGAATAAACTAAAACGCGATTTTACGGCAAGTAAACCGAATGAAAAGTTGGTAACGGATGTAACTGAATTCAAGGTGACACAAGAGAATAAGAAACTGTATTTGAGTGCAATTCTTGATTTATACGACCGATGTTATTAGTACCAGAAATGACAACTAACTTGTATTCGAAACATTTGATAAGGCTATAGCAGTAAATCCAAATGCAAAACCGTTATTTCATAGTGACAGAGGTTTTCAATATACAAGCAAAGTATTTCAAAGAAAGCTAAAAGAACATGAAATGGACCAATCCATGTCATGAATTGGTCATTGCATTAATAGCGGACCAACAGAGGGATTTTGGGACATCATAAAATCGGAAATGTATCTGATGTACAAAATCATGGACGAAGCATCGTTTAGGTTTGCAATAAGCAATTACATTCGATTTTAAAACGAAGAAAGACCACAAGATAAATACCACTGTAAAACACCAACAGAAGTACGAAGAGAAGCTTTTTCTACGGACTCTGCGGCAGAGTATTCAATTCCTGTAAATAAACGAATTCAAAAGTACAAAGAAAAATAGTGTGCATAGAAAAACGACCACACATTACATGTGGTCGTTCATTCGAGCTTCATTTTAGATATTATATTTAACCTGTCTACTTGGCAGGAGGCATATCAGAAAATCCAATACACCATATTGTAAAGTATAATACAATATGATGCATATTTAATCCTTTATATGACAGCCCCAGTTGACTAATTCTATATGCTTATTTCA
>CAJUOS010000071.1 GCA_910588075.1 uncultured Erysipelotrichaceae bacterium
GTGTATGTTCAGGTTTGTCACACGTAAGAATACAATAGCATATATCACTATGTTCATGTCCTTCACTTTCTTGTTGATTACAAATGAGTTTATAACACTCTTGCAATGTGTGTTCATGTTCTTCTTCCACATTTTCACAAATGAACTCATAACAATCTTCCTGTGTATGAAAATGTTTTTTCAAAGCTTTTTTTCCACAAATAAGTTCTCCATTTTCATCATAACAAGCATCAATATGCTCATGATAATCACAAACAAGTGTATCACCTTTTGTATAACATTCATCTATTGTATGTGTATGCTCTGTTTCTTTACATTCAAAAAAACACTTCCAACCAGTAGAATTATGCACATGTTCAACATCACTTGCTTTAGGTATATCACCCATAGTTTTCGAATTTGAATAAGAGTTTGTTGATTCCTTGGCTACGCTCTTTTCTTTTGATTCGGTTTGGATTGTAGTTGTTGCCTTAGTAGACAATGAGTTTAGTGGGATACTCGTCACTGTACTCATAATTAATATAAAACTTACAAATATCTTTTTTAAATGTTGTTTCATTTCTCTTAGACTGAAAGCAAAAAGTGTTTCAGTCTCTCGCCTTCTTCCTATTATTATAAAATTGTCCCATCTTTTAAACAGTTTACATTTCCATCATAATATTATTAAAATAATTTTCCCATATTTACTGCTTTATTAAAGATACCTATACTATTTTTAGACAACCAAAAAACTAATTTAATCTTTTTATTGTTACTTGTAAGAATTATAAAACAATATCCTACTTATAGGATAGCACTATAAAAAAACACTGTCAAATATTTAAAAAAATAAATGAAAAGGCTTAACTCCTTTATATGTTAGGAATCAAGCCTTACAAGAAATATTACATTTTAGCCTAATTTTGGAATAAGGCAATATATTTATTGACTTTCTTTTTTCTTTAGTTTTAAAGATACTAACACTGCACCACTTAATAATGCAACCATTGCATATGGAACAATATTCATTATATCACTAGTTTTGACTTTTGAAGGTTTCTTTTTATTGTCTGTTGTTGTATTTCCATTAACTATTGGTTCATCTTTAACATCTGGTTTTTGACTATCTGATGGTTGTTGTGGTTTATCAGGATTTTGATCATCAGGAGTCATATTATTTCTAAAATTAACTGAAGCAACATTTAATTCTTCTCTATCAGTTAAACCATTTTTAAATATTTCTCCCATTCTTTCTCCAGTAACTATCTTACCATTTTCAACAATTACCAATCCACCATTCCATATCGAATCAGCTGTTATTTGTTCTTTTGCATATTCCAATGCAGTTAAAACCCATGACGCATACTCTGTTGTATTCAAGTATGGTGTATGTCCTCCAATAATATATTCTAAATTATTATCTTGAATATATTTAACTGATTTACTCACACCGTCAATCCAACTATCTAAACCAGATAATCCAACTGTTGTTCCACCTAAATGAATTTGAGCTCCTAATGTATCTCCACAATATAAGATTTTATTACTTAAATCTGCTAATTGTCCTCCACCTGGAGTATGTTCATCAGGAATTTCAATAAATTGGAATGTATTTCCTGCAGCTTCAAATGTTTCCATATCTTTGATATTTACAACATTATCAAAGATTTCAATTAAGTCTTTTCCTACTAATTCTTTAATGATAGCATCTTTGTCAGTTAAAACAGTATGTGGTTCATTTTCTGGCCAAATAATTGTTGTTATATCTTTTAATTGCTTATCTTGAGCAATAACTGCTAAATTATTTACATGATCTCCATGATTATGTGTTAAGAAAATCTTTAATGACTCACATTTATCGCCAATAACACTCTTAATTACATCATTAAGTACATAAGCACCATAGAAATCAACATCAATCATGAAAGCTTCTTTTCCATCTTCACTAACATAAATCATAGGATTTTCTAAATCAGTTCCATTTAACATATATAATTTTCCTGAACCTTTATTTTCCATTTCAATTACAAAGAAATTCCCATATTTCATTGTATATTCATGTTGTTTTTCTTGTGCTTCTTCTGGGCTTAATCCCATAACCAAACCAGTAATAGAATCATGAGCCCCTAAATCATATCCCCACCAACCATGAGAATCAATATGGAATTTAAATGATACATTCCCTTCTTTACTTGTAGCTATAACATCAGTTCCACCTAAATTTTTATTTGTTTCAAACTCATCTGAATCATAAACAGCATCATAATCATATTTTAAGTTAGTTTTTGGATCAAAATCAATAATTTGAGCAATCAAATTATGTAATTCATTAATATAATCAGCATCTAATGTATTTCCATTTGCATCTATAACACTAAAATCATCATTATCTGCTAATAGATTTTTAATTTGTTTGACATCTGTAAAGAAGTTAATCATGTTATAAAAACTTCTTCCTGGAGCAGAAGCTCCATTTAAATAATCAGAATCTAAACGTACATCTTTTAATGATAAATTAACTGAAATTGTTTTCTTACCATCATTTTTAACAACTGCTAAATCTGTAGTATCTAGTTTTTCTTGTAAATATTTAGATACAGAAATTAATTCTTTTTTACCAGATTCATCATACTTAGGTAATTTGACTTCATTAATTGCTTTATCATAATCACCAAATGTATAACCATTTGAAAAATTAATAGAAGCAATATTTAATTCATCTCTATCACTTACACCATTTTTTGCCATTTCTGCTTGTCTTTCAGCAGTAATAACTTTACCATTTTCTACAACGATAACAGTTCCTCTACCTGTACCAAAAGTATGATCCTCATTTAATACTTTATTCTTAGCATATTCACATGCTGTTTTAACCCATGTTGCGAATGCAGTATTACCTAAATTTGGTGTATGACCACCTATAAAGTATTGAATTCCATTATCAGCAACATATTTTTCTGTCTTTTGAGTACCAGCAATCCAATTATCAATATTTGACATAGGAATATTAGTACCACCCAAGTGAATTTGAGCTCCTAATGTATCTCCTACATATAATACTTTATTTGTTAAGTCGGCTAATTGTCCTCCACCTACTGTATGTTCATTAGGAATTTCAATAAATTGGAATTCTGTATTAGAAAATTTAATTTTATCTCCATCTTTAAGTTTAACAACTTTATCTTTACCAAATAATTCTTCACCATATTTACTATTGTAATCATTTTCTGGCCAATATACTTTTGTAATATCTTTTAATCTTGAATCTTCAGCAATGATTGATAAATTATTAATATGATCAGGATGATTATGAGTTAAGAATATATTTAATTCTGTACATTTATCCCCAATAACATCTTTAATCACTTTATTAAGAACATTTTGACCATACATATCTACATCAATTAAGAATGCTTTTGTCCCATCAGCACTTACATAAATCATAGGATTTTCTAAATCTGTTGCATTTAACATATAACATTTATCTTTTCCAGAATATCCCATATCAAGAACAAAGAAGTTAGCATACTTAGTTGCAATCTCTTTTTGTTTACCACCTGCAAATGAAGGTTTACATTCTGCTTCAGTAAATCCCATTGGCAGTCCATTCATAGAATCCATTGCGCCTAATTCATATCCCCACCAACCATGAGAGTCGATATGGAATTTGAAAGATACATTTCCTTTATTACTAGTTGCAATGACATCAGTACCACCAATCTTATTATTTGTTTTAAAAGCAGCTGTATCAAAAATTGAATCTCTATCATATTTTAAATTTGTTTTTGTATCAAATTGAATAATTTGATTAATCAAATCATGTAATTCATCAACATATGCCTTGTCAACAGTAGTCCCCTTACTATCAACAACTTTATAATCTTCTTTATCTTTTAATAATTGTTGTATTTGTTTCACATCTGTAAAAAAGTTAACCATGTTATAATAACTTTCACCAGCTTGAGATTTACCATTTAAATACTCTGAAGCTAAGTAAACATCTTTTAATTGAACATCAACTGTTATTGTTTTTGCAACATCATCTACACTAGCAGATAAATTTGTATTATCCAACTTTGCTTTTAAATCACTTGAAACTGGAACATCAGTTTTTATATCACCATCCCATTTAGGATTAGTAACTTCACCAATTGCTATATCATAACTTGCTTCTACAATATTACCTTCTTTTACTTGAGCTCCACTCTCTTTAACAATTGTCTTTTTTCTTTCTGAATTTTCTAATGACTCATTTTTTGTTCCTTTAACTTTTTCTGTTTTTACAATATCTTTTTTTTCTTCTGCTCTAACAAGATAATTATTAGAAGCTGTTCCACAAAAGACCATTGATGATACTAACATCAAAGTTAAAAATTTGTTTGTTTTCTTACTCATTATATTCCCTCCTTGACACCATTTTATCACTTATGTATACGGTTTCATATTTTTTAAAATTTATTTTCGTCCTTATTTTGATACTCTTTCTAATAAAAATAAAAAGTCTCATTTTTTGAGACTTATAAAACATTTCAACTTAATAATATCTAAAATGATTAATAAAATAAGATCATCATAATCAGAACTTTTGGTTTCAGGTAAAGGAATATTCAAAGATACATTCCCAATATACTCTTTCTCTTTTGAGAATAATATTGTTGGCTTATTCATTTGACATAATGTTTGATATTCATCATATCTTGTCTGCATATATCGACCAGATAGACTTATAATTATATGAACACCTTCTCTTTCAATAATTTGATTTTTTCCTCTGGATATTTGCATACCATGTACAGGTATTTCCATCACACTCATATCTTCACAAAAAGATTGAATCAAATTAATAGGAAAAACTGCTCCATAAACATAAATTCTCTTTTTTTCTAGAATATAATTAACAATACAATTCATTCTATTCATAAAATCTTCTCGATTGATTTTATGAATAGAAAACATATCTATTTTATCCATTAATTCTTCTTCTGTTAAATATTGATGCTTTTCATATAATTGCAAATTTCTTGCTTCAAAATTAGATAATAATTGTCTTTTAAATTCACTATAACTATTAAATCCTATTAACTGATAAAATTTAATAATTGATGAAGTTGATGTAAAGCATTCTTCTGCTAATTGCTTAATACTTTTCTCTTCCATTTCATTAATATGTTCAATAATGTAAAAAGCAATATTATACATTAAATCATTTTTTAATGTGTTTTGACTTAATAAAAAGATTAATGATAATACATTATTCATTATTTCATCTCTCCTTTTGTTTTTACTAATTCCTTTGCTATTATTTTATCCAATATTTCTACAACTATATTCTTATATTCTTCTTTTGAATTAGGAATCTTAATATTTTTAAATCCCAAATAATTATCAACATTTGCTTCACCAATATAAAACTTTAAAAAATCACTATTTCTTAATTCATGTATATTTATTAAATAATTATTACTAATACTCATTTCACTTAAATTTTGAATGTTAAATGATGTATCAATAATAATAAATATATCTTCTTTTTTTAAAGTTTTTAACTGATTATAAATCATTTCTATTTCCCACATATTTAAATATGTTACTTTAATTTTATTTTTTCTTAATATATGAGTTGTATATTCTAAACAACTCATTTCTTTTTGATTTCCATAAAACAGAATTTGTTTTGCATTTATTAATTCTTTAACAAGTTCATTAATTTGTTCTTTATCAAAATGATAATCTTGAAGAAATAATATTAAATCTTCTATATAATCTTTATCAGGAAATGATAACTTTTTATTTTCTTTCATTAAAACAGAAATAAAATTTTTAAAATTATTAAAACCTGCTTTTTTATAAAATCTATTAAGTGAGGCTTTGGAAACACCAGTATCTTTCATACACTTTTGAAGTGTCATCTGAGGTAAATCATCTAAAGAATGAATAAAATAAGATGCCAATATCCCATCTATACTATTACCAAATAACATTGCCATATTTTCAAGTTTATTTAAAGTATACATAAATTTCACCCTATTTTATTATACAATCTTTTTATTTTATTGAATAGTCTTATATAGTAAAATAATCATGAAATATCCCTTTGTATCTTCATTTTTTTATGCTATGATAGACAAGAAAGGACTGATGATAATGAATAAAAAGTTATTAGCGAAAACTGCTTTATTAAGTGGAATGGTTATTGGTTTTACAAGTATTTGTGCAATTGATATAATTTGTAAAAGAGTTTCAAAAAAGAAAGAAAATGATTTAAATCATTTATCACCTGAAATATTAGATTGGATTAATGAACAAAGCTTTGAAGAACTTTCTATACAATCTGATGATGGTTTAACTTTACATGCTCAATTATTAAAATCTCCTCATCAAACAGATAAAGTCTTGATTGCTATTCATGGTTACCATTCTTATAATTTAAAAGAATATGCTCATTATTTAAAGTTTTATCATGATTTAGGCTTTCATATTCTATTACCTGATAATAGAGCTCATGGAAAAAGTGAAGGTAAATATGTTGGTTTTGGTTGGTTAGATAGATTAGATTGTATAAAATGGATTTATAAAATAAAAGAATATTTTCATAGAGACTTACAAGTTGTACTACATGGTATTTCTATGGGAAGTGCTACTGTTTTAATGGCAAGTGGAGAAGACTTACCTAATGATGTTAAATGTATTATTTCTGATTGTGGTTTTACAAGTGTATATGATGAGTTAAAACATGAATCTAAAAATCATCAAATTATTTCAAGTCTCATTCTTCCTACTGCAACATTATTGAGTAAAAAAAGGGTTGGATATAGTTTTAAAGAAGCTTCTACCATAGAACAAGTAAAAAAATCTAAGACACCTACTTTATTTATTCATGGTGATCAAGATGATTTTGTTCCAACATATATGGCTTATGATTTATATAATGCCTGTGCTGCTGACAAAGATTTATTAATTGTTGAAGGGGCTAAACATGCTGAAAGTTATTTAGTAAATCAAGAATTATGTGAAAAAACAATTGTTGAATTTATGCAACAATATATAAGATAAAAGAGGATAATTTCATTTATCCTCTTTTGTATAAACTTTAAAATAAGGGAGTTCATTTTATATTAATTATTATTTTATTTAAAGATCTTCACCATTTGTAGCGATGACTGTTTTATACCATTCAAAT
>CAJUOS010000072.1 GCA_910588075.1 uncultured Erysipelotrichaceae bacterium
ATTATACACTAAAAAAGCACACCTTATGGTGCACTTTGAATTTTAATTTAGGAAATTGATATGCCTAAACATATCAATTTACATAATATTTACTCTTTTTAATAAATAACCAATGATACTAGATATAATGACCAAAAGCATTGAATATAAAATAACCATATATATATCATTTAATTTCATTAATAAACAAATCACTAAAATAATATTATCAATAAAAACATGGAACATTAATTTCCTTTTATAAACTGCTTTTTCCTTATCACTTAAAACTTTATTATGTGTATCAACGACTGGAAGAAATATAAATATCATCATTATAACGCTTTGAATGATAATCTTATATGTAATATCAAAATCATAATATTGGCACAGAATTGGAATAATAAGCGTAATAATTGTTGATAAAAATAAACAACTTTTTGAATCACTTAAATGAAATCCCCCACTAAATCTTCTTAACTGAAATACGCATATCAAAAATATAATTGTGTATAAATAATTCTTTAAAATAATATTTCCTATAAATACAAATATAATAAAAATAGCATATAATCTAAAATTAGCATATCCATATTCATAAATATCCCTATCCTCTTCTGCAATAATTTTATGATCAATTAATTGATTAATTATATTCATTAGATATTTTTAAAACGTTCTAATGACTTGTTTTCTTCTGGTTGATGGAAAATAGCATTACATGAAGAGTTAACAGTTGTTACACCAACATATAAGAGTATTCCTGATACAACCTTTAAACAATAATCTTGTAAATCTTTTAAAACATTTCTCATAAATTTAACCTCCTTTTTATATATATAATAAATATAAAGGAGTTCGACAAAATTAGGAATACAGTCTGCACAAAATGCATAATAATTGTACAAAATACACTTTTTATAAATCTGTATTAGATCAATTTATGAAATATATTATTTCTCATATCTATAATTTAATCATTAATACTATTAAAAAAGGTATCAAAATATTGATACCTTCATTAACCTAAATTGTAACACTCACTGTTGTTCCATCTGGTCCAGGAGTTTCATTTAAATAAGTTGCAATCTTTTCTCTTGCTTCAGCATTACTTACTAAACAAGTAGATACTTTGTTTGCATCTCCTTCTACCAAAGCAGTTGCAAAACCAGAACAACCAGGATAACCACATGCTCCACAGTTCGCCCCTGGAAGCATTTCAGTAACATCACCAATACGATTATCTTCTTCTACAATAAGATATTTATTAGCAATTCCTAAAACCAATCCAAGTATTGCTCCAATAACAACTAAAGCTAATATAGCACTAATGTTCATTATTTTTCCTCCTCATGATGAGCACTATGATGGGTACATGCAATATTGTTGCATCCACTACATTCACTCATATCCTCACACCCCTCTGGACGAGGTGTATTATTATTCCACAAATATGTTCCAATAAAGACAGCTACCAAAATAGCCATCCATACAAAAGCCCAAATATTCATTAAACAAGACCTGCGATTCCAGCAATAGCACAAGCCATAATCCCAGCAGTGATTAATGCAATTGGAGTTCCTTTAAAACTTTCAGGAACATTAGCAATATCTAATCTTTCTCTAATTGTTGCAAAGATATAAATAACAATTGTAAATCCAATTGATACAGCTAAACCTGCAACAGCAGCTTCAATCAAATTATATCCTGCACTAATATTATCTAATGCAACACCCAATACAGCACAGTTTGTTGTAATTAATGGTAAATAAACTCCCATAGCCTTATATATATCTGGACTTGTTTTCTTTAAAAACATTTCAACAAATTGTACAAGTGAAGCAATCACTAAAATAAATGTAATTAAATCTAAATATTCAATCTTTAATGGTACTAATATACAATTATATATTAACCAAGTCACAATTGATGATACAAAAATAACAAATGTAACAGCATATCCCATGTTTAAAGCATTTTTAGGTTTTTTAGAAACACCTAATAATGGACAAATAGCATAGAATTTACTTAATACAACATTATTAACAAAAGTTAATCCAATAAATAAACTGACTAATTCCATACTACTTTGCCTCCGCTTCTTTTAATTTTTCTGCTCTAATTTTTGCTTTTTTTTCTTTTCTTATTTTTAAGAATTGAACAAAAGCAAGTATACACCCTAAAGTCAAGAAAGCTCCTGCTGGTTGTGTAAATAATGAAACAGCATAATCAGCAAAAATCTTAATATCAAAAATAACTTGACTTGCATCAAATGGATTATATAAACTCAATCCACCTGTTCCAATAAACTCTCTAAAGAATGAAATAACTAATACTGCTAAAGTATAACCTAATCCCATTCCTAAAGCATCTAATAAAGAATCACCAATCCCATTTTTAGATGCAAAACTTTCTGCTCTACCTAAAATAATACAGTTAACTAC
The DNA here is from genome assembly GCA_910588075.1 of uncultured Erysipelotrichaceae bacterium. Taxonomy (GTDB): domain Bacteria; phylum Bacillota_I; class Bacilli_A; order Erysipelotrichales; family Coprobacillaceae; genus MGBC163490. Next base: position 2,424 of record CAJUOS010000072.1, read on the forward strand.
AATTAATGGAATGAATACTCCTAATGACTCATACAAAGCAGGAGTATATGCATTCATTAACATTTGAACACATTTAACCAATGTTGCAATAACAACAATGAAAACAGGTATTCTAATTTCATTAGGAATGATTTTTCTTAACAATGAAATAATAATATTACTCATAATTAATACACAAGTTACAGCCATTCCCATACCAATCGCATTTGTTAATGATGTTGTAATTGCTAAGGCTGAACATAGACCTAGCAATAAAACAAAGATTGGATTTTCAATAAATAAACCTTTTTTGAAAATATCTAATTTTTTCATCTATGTCCCCTCCTTATTTAAAATTAGCATTATAATGTTCTGTTGCTTGATTAATTCCATCAACAACAGCAGAAGAAGAAATTGTCGCTCCAGAAATGACATCAATAGATTCATCAATACTCTTTCCTACAATTCCACTTTTGAAACCTTCTTCAGCAACCTTAGAACCAAAACCGCTTGTTTCTCCACTACAATCAATAACTTCATACCCCTTATAAGTACCATCCTTATCTAATGCAATTAAATAAACAATTGGTGTACTTGCTCCACCATATCCAGTTACACTACATTTATAAACATAACCTTTAACAGTTCCGCCACTACTTGCCTCATAACATCCTTGTAATGCTGTATAATCAGCCAAACCAGTATCAAGTGCCTTAAATTCTTCTCCAGAATTATATATTTTTACTAAATTCTCTTTTTCACTTGCAATAGCTGCTTCTTGAATAATTGGATCAGTCATTTGATAAACAAATGATAAAGCTGCTCCAGAAAGTCCTGCAACAACCGCAAGGAAAAGAGTTAATTTAATTATTTTATTCATATTCCTTACCTCCTATTGAGCTGCAGCAATTGCTTTTTCAATTGCTTCAACGATTCCTTTCGTAGTCATTGTTGCTCCAGTTGCAGTATCTACACCTTCAATATCTTTTTTCTTAAATGAAGATTTTAAATATTTATCATAGAAAGCTTTTGCCTTCTCATTTGTTGTTTTACCTTCAATTAAATCTAAACCATAACCTTCTGTCTCGCCTGCATATTCTTTAACCTTAACAGTAACATTATCTCCTTTAACTTTAACTAATACTGTCATAGGTTGATTTTCTCCACCAAAACCATTTGTTTTTATTTCATAGAATCCATCTTTATTAGGAACTAAAATATCATTAACTTTTTCAATAGCTTGTTGAATAGCTTCGATAATTCCTTTAGAAGTTATTGTAGCTCCAGTTGCTGTATCTACACCTTCAACATCTTTTACGGCAAGTTTTCCTTTTAAAACTTTATCATAGAAAGTTTTTGCTTTTTCATTTGTTGCTTTTCCTTCAATAAGATCTAAACCATAACCTTCTGTTTCACCTGCATATTCTACAACTTTTACAGAAGTTATTTGAGATTTAGCTTTATCAATAGAAACTTCAATTTTCATTGGTTGATTTTCTCCACCAAAACCAATAGCATTTAATGTATAAGTATAAACACTACCTTTAACAACTGGTTCACTTTCATAAGTCTCAATTGCACCTTTAATAGCATTTATAATTCCATTAGCAGTCATAGTTGCTCCAGTTGCTGTATCTACACCTTCAACATCTTTTACTGCTATACCACTCTTTAAAACTTTATCATAGAAAGCTTTACCTTTTTCATTTGTTGCTTTTCCTTCAATAAGATCTAAACCATAACCTTCTGTTTCACCTGCATATTCTACAACCTTTACAGAAGTAATCTTATCTTTAGATAATTTAACTTCCACTTTCATTGGTTGATTTTCTCCACCAAATCCATAAGTTTGCATTAAATATCCACCTTTAATCTTACTTACAACATCCCATTTTGGCTTTTTAGCTGCTTCTTCAGCTTCTTTTCTTTTCTTTTCTTCTTCAGCTTTAATAGCTTCTTGTTTTTCAGTTTCTAATCTATTTTTCAATGATTGTCCTATACCAAATACACAAGCAACAGAAACAAATAAACTAATAGCAATAACAGCCCATTGCTTTTTTGTATTTTCACTTGTTCTACCTAATATCATTGAATCAATAAATGGTGTAAACATATTCATAATCAAAATTGAGAATAAAACACCTTCAGGATAATTCGCTTTTAAACGAATAATCATTGTTAAAAATCCTAAACAAATACCATATAAGATTTTTCCTAATGGACTTGTTGGTGATGTTACTGGATCTGTAGCCATAAAAACAGCACCAAAAACCACACCACCAATACATAAATGAACAAGTGGATAAGTTATAGGATTTAAACCATTCACTAAAGCAAAGACTTCACTTAATACGAGAACAGTTCCTAAGTATGCAACAGGAATTCTCGCATCAAAGACATGTCTTATCACTAAAATAACACCAACAACCAAAATTGCCAATGCACAAGTTTCACCTAAAGCTCCTGCATGTGTTCCAATAAACAAATCAAGCAAGTTATAAGTAAAAGCTTCTCCACCTAACCAATTTGTTCCAGCAAGCATTGTTGCAGGTGTAGCTTTAGTAGCAATATCAATACCATTAACAGGTATATTTGTTGTTAAAGATGCTCCATAAGCCAAATGTACCACAACACGTCCTACTAATGCAGGATTAAAAATATTTTGTCCAAATCCACCATAAACTAATTTCCCAAAGAAAATAGCAATGAATGAACCTATTGCAACAACATATAAAGGTGTTCCAACTGGTAATGTTAAAGCAAAAATAATTGATGTTACCAATGGGAAACTATTCTTTAAATGTTCAATAATACTTAATTTATGAATCCAAGCCCATACAACTTCTGTAACTACTGCAACACCTACAGAAACACCATAAATAAGCATTGCTTTTATAACACTGTTCATTGGGTTGGTTTTGACAATCATATATTGACAAACTAACGAACAAACCACAATCACCAATAACCCAATTGTTAAATCTCTCATAATACGATGTGTAGAGAGTTTTTGACGATAGTTTGGTGATGTTCTTTGCATAGTAATCTTCATAATAAACCCCTCTCTACCCTTTTCTTCTTTGTGCTAATTGATAACGACGTTTTGCCTTTGTTACCATATCAGTAACTTCTATCTTACTTGGGCAAATATAAGTACACATACCACATTCAACACAACGAGTAATATCTAATTTTTCAATTAATTCAACATTGGCTGCTTTTTCTGCTTGCATAATACGAACAGGTTGTAAATGTGCAGGACAATGTAAAGTACATTCACCACATTTTAAACATGGTAAAGGTTTTATATTTTCTTTTTTCATAACAGTAATTGCATTGTTATGACAATAAATAACAAATGAATCATTAGCGACAGATTTTCCCATCATTGGCCCTCCACCAAGTAAGAAACCATCACATAAATCATCTACATAACCACCTATTTTATCAACAATATAATTAACAGGTGTTCCAATAGCAACTTCTACATTTTGTGGATTCTTTAATCCATTTCCTGAGAAAGTTACAACGCGATGTGTAATTGGTTCACCATTTCTAATTCCTTTTGATAAAGCAATTGCTGTTGATGAATTATTTACAATAACACCTATTTCAGCAGGTAATTTATCATATTCTTTCTTAAATACAGTTTCAACAACAACTCTTTCCCATCCCATTGGATAGCGATCTGGAACTTCACGAGGTTCAATGTTATCATAGTTTTTTGCTTCTTCAACTAGTAACTCCATTAAATCAGGTTTATGTTCTTTAATTGCAATAATTGCATTTTTAGCATCTGCAGCTTTTATCAAGAAATGAACACCATCAAATAGTGCTTTAATATCTCTTTTCATAGCTAGATGATCACTTGTTAAAAATGGTTCACATTCAACACCATTAATCAAAATTGTTTCAATGTTTTGTGGATTAGAATATTTAATATAAGTAGGGAAGCCAGAACCACCTAACCCTACTAATCCTAATTCCTTAATAGCATTAAAAACTTCTTCTTGTGTCATTGAATCAGGATTTTGAATATCTAGTGCTTTCACTCTTTCATTCTTATGATCATTTTCAATGACAATATGCTCTTGTAATCTTTTTGAAGCATGCATACGTCTTTCTATTCCTTTAACAGTTCCAGAAACAGATGAGTAAATAGGAACATACATACTCTGACGAGTTGCTAACTTTGTTCCAATACAAACATGATCTCCCTCTTTTACATGGACATCAAAATCTGTTGCCATTCCTATCACAAGGGGAATATACACAACATCTGGTGCTTCAATTGGTAAAATAGGTTTATCTTTTGTTAAACCTTTTTGACCGTCTAATTTCACTTTTCCTATTCCAGATAAAATTGACATTGTATCCCTCCATATCTTTATACCAACACATTATATCATCATTCTATATTTTTTGAAACCATTTCATGATTTTATTTTATTTTTCTAAAAATAACTTTTTTCACTCATTTTTTAAACAAATAAAAATAAAATAATAATATTTACATTTATTATTTATGAAAATCAAATGACTTTCATGTCTTTTTTTCATTAACTTCCTATTAAAAAAACTGCCTAGGCAGTTTCTTATGGCTCTATAATATAACTGGAGGATTTAAATAATTCTTCAGTTTTCTTTTCTCTA
>CAJUOS010000073.1 GCA_910588075.1 uncultured Erysipelotrichaceae bacterium
TCACTTGTTCTTCTGATTCTACTGAACATGGTCCTGCAATCAAAGCAAGGTGTTCTCCTCCTATTTTGACTCCTGATACATCGATGATTGAATCTTCTGGATGAAATGCTCTATTTGCTAATTTATATGGTTCTCCTACATGCATCACTTTTTCAACAACAGATAAAACTTCAATTTGTCTAGAATCAACTTTTGTAGTATCTCCTATGACTCCACAAATTGTTACATCTTCACCTACAACTAAATGTGTAGATAACCCCTTATCTTCTACTTGTTTAACAATCTTTTGAACTTCTTCTTCTTTTGTTTTTGGTTTAAATACAATAATCATTTTTCATATCCTCCTTATGATATAACTACCAGATATAAATAAAAAAATCCCTCGTCATAAGGACGAGAGATACATCTTCGTGTTACCACCTTAATTTATTTATATATCACTATATAAATCTTATCAAGTACGCCTTATACAAGGTACATACTCTTATGCTTTAACGGGCATTCCCGGACTAGCCTACTCTTTTTTCAACCGTCTACTCCAAGATGAATTCAATTATATTGCAATATTCTTTTTCACCAACCAAGAACTCTCTACAATTGTTTTATAATCTACTCTTTCTTTTCTCTGTATTTATATCAGTAGTGTTGATAATATTTTATTAAATTATTACAAATTTGTCAATGCCTTTATTTATTTTTTCCAAGGGTTCTTAGGATCTGGGTCTGTTGGATCCCAAATTCTATTTCTATTTCTAGTATTAATCTTTTTAACCTTTGGTTTTTTTAATGGATCACTCTTATGATACACAACAACCACTTTTGTTTTTAAAGGACAATGATCATATATCCATTTTGCATCAATAACACTTAACCTTACACAACCATCAGAAGCAAAACTTCCTAATTTATTATAAGAATTATACCATAATGTATAAGGTTTAGGTTGTGAATATGGAACAGAATGAAATAAATAATGTCCAGCAATACGTGTTGCATATTGTGTATAACAATCTTCGTGCATATACTTCCATCTATATTTAACCATTGTATAATGTGTTCCTAAAATAGGTTTTGATCTTCCACTTATACCACAAGATGTTGTTAATGCTTTAACAGGTACATATTTCCCACTAAAATTTTTAGCATATGCTGTTGTAATATTTGTTTTAATATTTACTCTCAAATAATACGTTTTATTAGTTGCTTTTTTTGTTCGACAAGACTTGACTTGGCTAAAAGCACCATGAATAGTTTGTCCTTTAACTTTCTTATAAGCTCTTACTTTATAATAATACGTTTTAACCCCTAATAAAAAATCAGTATAAGATTTTGTTTTCTGAGATACTGTTTTTATCTTTTTAAAACCACTTTTAGCATTCGTAGAACGATAAATCTCATAACCACTTATATCTTTAACTGCTTTCCAATTCACTTGAGCCATTTCGTTTCCACTTTTCACTGACGAAATATTAACTTTATCAACAACATATCTTGTTCTAAAAGTAACACTTGCAATGAGTGTTTTATAATTAACTTTATTTTGTTCTTGAGCATAAGCTTTTAAAACAACATGATATTTTGTCCCTTTTTTTAAATGAGAAAGTTGGACTTTTGTTTTTGTTGTAGGAATTGTTTTAAGAATTTTTCCTGATTCATTTTTAAGAATAATATCATATTTCTTAATCCCTGACATTTTATTAAATTGAATTTGGGCAGATTGAGATTTTAAGTTTTTAACTGATATACGTACATTATTCTTAATAACAATTTTAAATTTTTTTGAAAGGTTTCCTGTATAACGTCCTTTTCCTTTAATAATTATATATCCTGTTCCTACACGATGATTGTTTTGATAAGATACAGTATAATCTTTATTCCTTATTAATTTCTGTGTTGTTTTTTTATTGGTTTTAATATTTGTTTTCTCTTGCCATAATGTCATAGAAGGCTGTATAGATTTTCCTGTCCAGGCATAAGATGATTTTACACCTTGTACTAAAAATTTATATTGATATCCTTCAATAGCTGATTGTTGATGAAAATCAATGTAAGTCTTTGTATCATTTGCAAAAACAAGTGTTAGATTTGTACATGTCATGAACATCACAATCAATATATTTAATAATTTTTTGTACATTGATAAATCCCCCTTATCTTTATACTTATCTTATTATATGACTTAAGCAGATATTTATTAAAATATATTAATGATATTACTCACAATCTTCTTCACAATCATCAGCACAATGTTCTTTATAATATTCTTCTTTTATTTCTTTTTTAATATCTACAAATTGTGGACAATAATCAAGATGTGTACATTCCTGTAACTTTCTAAGTTCACGAGGTATAAATGCTCTAATTTCTTCAGCATTATATCCAACTTGAAAACGTCTTTCATCAATAATAATAGGTCTTTTTAATATAGAAGGATTTTCTTGAATAAAATGAATAAGTTGATTCACAGACATATCTTCTAAATCTACTTTATTTTCTTTAATAATTTTTGAACGTTTAGAAATAATATCATCTGTTCCATTTTCACTTCTTTCCAATAATTCCTTTAATTCTACTTCTCTTAATAGTGTAGAAAAAATATTCTTTTCTACATAAGGAATATGATGTTCTTTTAACCACGCTTTCACTTTTCTACATGAAGCACAGCTTGGTGCAGTATAGATTCTAATCATAATATCATCTCCTTATGAGTCATATTATACATCATTTTATAACTTTGTATATTCTTTTTTCACATTATCTTGATTTTTCATAATAACAATCTTATAATAACACTAAAGACAAAGAAGGAATGAAGTAGCTTATAAAAAGTGTATTCAGAAAGCTTGTGGGAGATGTAAACAAGCCACTTTTATAAATGAAATTGGGATTCTGGAGTTATAAAAGGCAAGAGTCTTTTATCGTTTATCACGTTAAGATATAAGAGCATATTCAATGAATATGAATAAAGGTGGCACCGCGTACATAACGTCCTTTAAGAGGACGTTTTTATTTTGAAGGAGGAATGAAAAAATGAAAAGAATGTTAAGTGGTATTAAACCAACTGGTCGTGTAACATTAGGAAATTATATTGGAGCAATAAAACCATTTGTTTCTTATCAAGATGAATATGAAATGTTTATCTTTGTTGCAAATTTACACTCTATGACTATTTATCAAGACCCTAAAGAACTAAGACAAAATACAAAAGATCTTATTGCATTATACATTGCAGCAGGATTAGATCCAAAAAAATGTACTCTCTTTTTACAATCTGATGTTTTAGAACATGCACAATTAGGTTGGTATTTGGGATGTATGGTTAACATGGGAGAACTCTCTCGTATGACACAATACAAAGATAAAGTCTCTAAAGGTGAAAGCATTGGAGCTGGTATCTTCAATTACCCTTCATTAATGAATGCTGATATATTAATGTATGATCCTGACTATGTTCCTGTTGGGGAGGATCAAAAACAACATGTTGAATTATGTAGGGATATTGCTGAAAGATTTAATTCTCGTTATAGTGATACATTTAAAATTCCAGAACCATTAGTTGCTAAAGTTGGAGGACGAATCATGGATCTTCAAAATCCAACAAAAAAGATGTCTAAATCTGAAGAAACAAGTAAGGGTTGTATATACATTTTAGATGATATTAATGTTTCAAAGAAAAAAATCAAATCAGCTGTTACAGATAGTGATAGCCATGTTCATTTTGATCCAATTCAAAAACCAGGTATTTCCAATTTACTTGAAATCTATTCAATTCTTTCTAATCAAACAATTGAAGATATAGAAAAACAATATGAAGGTAAAGGATATGGTGAATTTAAAACTGACCTTGCAGAATTAGTTGGTCATGAATTAGAAAAAATCCAACAAAGATATAAAGAAATTACAACTGGTAGTTATTTAGATGATATTTTAGAAGAAGGCGCTCAAAAAGCAAGAATAATTGCTCGTAAAAAACTTGCTAAAGTAGAAAGAAAAATAGGTATAACAATCAAGAAAAGATAGTTCATATTTTTGAACTATCTTTTTTGAATTAATTCTTTGTATAATAATTCATGTAAAGATGAATATCCTCTTTCAATTTTATGTTTTAGCATTAAATATTGTTCACTAGGATTACTTTCATGAATATTTAATTGCTCACATATTTCTTGAAATAATTCATAATGAACTACAAATATTTCATCAATCACTTCTTCAATACATATTTTTTTCATTCTTTCTTGACGTGTCAAGCCATACTCTTTTTCATACGCTTCTTCTAAAATACGATATTGAAACAATGTAACAGGTAATGTTTTAATAATCTTATTAATTTTTTCTCTTTGTTGGAATGTTACAGTTCCTCTTTTATAAATAATGTTCTTTTTCATTTCAATAACAATACTATAATGTCCATCACCTACAATAAAAGTAGATTCTTTTTCATCTTTAATATAGAGTTTTCCATATAAAAAATCATGTAAAGTTTGATAATGAACACGATAAATAGGTAAATAATAAAACTCTTGATAAATATCATCATCTTGCCACTCATAGGGTTCTAATACTTCTTCATCATCATATACGAAATTAACTAAAAACATAGATAACCCCCTGTATCTTTATTTTATGAATATTATTCCTTAAAAAGACCTATTTATAATTCATTATATATTTTTTTTCATTTTTCATATATAATAAGAAAAGAGGTGATTTCAATGGAGTTATTAACAAATATATTCGTTTATGCAATTTTAGGTGCTATACAAGGATTTAGTGAACCTATTCCTATTTCTAGTAGTGGACACTTAGTTATTTTTAAAAAAATATTTGAAAATTTTGGTTGGAAATTTCCAACAACAGATATTACTTTTGAAGTTCTTGTTAATACTGGATCTTTAATTGCTATTATGTTTTATTATCGTAAAGATATTATAAGATTATTCACATCTTTTTTTACATATATTTTTAAAGCTGAAAAAAGAAAAGAAAAAATTAAAGATTTTAGATATTGTATATTATTAATTGTAGCAACAATCCCTGCTGCTATTGGAGGCGTTCTTTTTAATGATTATATTGAATCAGCATTTTCTAATGTTAAATTAGTAGGTTGTACATTATTAGTAACATCAGCCTTTTTAATGCTTATTCATAAATATGGTTATTCAGGTAAAAGAACAGCAAAGAATTTAAATTTATGGGACGCTTTACGTATGGGATGCTTCCAACTTGTTGCCTTATTACCTGGTGTTTCAAGAAGTGGTTCAACAATTACTGGAGGTATGCTTGGTGGTCTTGATCAAAAATCTGCAAGAGACTTTTCTTTCTTTATGTTTATGCCTGTTAGTTTAGGTGCTATTATTTTAAAAATTAAAGACTTTATTGCTAGTCCTACTCTTGCCACTTTATGGTTACCTTATCTTGTTGCTTTTATTGTTAGTGGTGTTGTTACATATTTAGCATTACATCTATTATTTACATTTTTAAACAAACGTAAAATGAATGTTTTCTCTATATATTGTTTTATTATGGGAATTTGTGCATTATTGATAATTTAAAAGAAAGGAGCTCAAGACCAATGTCATTAAGTTAAGTGTTTGATGATATGTGAGGAGTTCATGTAAAATGGGC
>CAJUOS010000074.1 GCA_910588075.1 uncultured Erysipelotrichaceae bacterium
AAGAATATAAAGTTGCTAAAGAAAAGTATTATACAACTAAACAAGCAGAAAAATTGATTGCAAAGAAAAAAGTGATGAAATAAAAAAAGAAGGCAATTTCTTGATAACAGAGATTGTTTTTTTTGATGTTTAAAAAATCTTAAATTAAATTTATTGTAGGAATATGATAATTTAATAATTATTAGAACACAATTAAGTATATAGATAAATGAAAATTTGGGGATACATTATGGCTTTTGAATATTTCATGAATATGGAGAAATTATCACTTACAATAGTTAATAACTATCTACTATATATGACTGATAATAATTATGAAGATGATGTTTTTTTGAAAATGGATGAATTAACAAATAATATTGAAAATGGATTTGTAATAATAACTCAGCTAAGTTGCTTTTTTGAAAGTTTTCTAAATACAATTATCAATGCATGTATAGACTATAATGGAGAATTATTATTAAAATGCAGTGTTGAAGAAAAAATAGAGTTGATTTTTATGCATTATAAAAAAGATTGGGCTGTTATTAAAGGACAAAATTCTTGGTCAATATACAAAAAAACAACGAGAGTAAGAAATGAAATGATTCATTTTAAGAAAACATATATTGGAGATGGTAGTGGTATACCTAATTTTAAGCTTGGAGGGCAATGGGTTGCTGATTTTTTTACTAAGAAAAATATGACAGAGATGAGCAATGGATATCTACGTTTAACTGAATTAATAGCAGCTTCTCTAGGTCTTTTTATATTTAAAGATATTGATATTTTTGAAGATGGGTTGGTTAATTATGTATATGATGAGAAAACTATTAATATTGATGAATCAAGATATAAATAACATTATAGTTTATATATTGATTAATGATTGTAAGTTATTATATAAAAAAGTTCTGATCAAATAAAATCAGAACTTTTTAAAATCAAATTTATACTTATTTACAAGCTTCTTCGATAGCAACAGCAACAGCAACAGTTGCTCCAACCATTGGGTTGTTACCCATACCAATTAATCCCATCATTTCTACGTGAGCAGGAACTGATGAAGATCCAGCAAATTGTGCATCACTGTGCATACGTCCCATAGTGTCAGTCATACCATAAGAAGCAGGTCCAGCTGCCATGTTATCTGGGTGTAATGTACGTCCAGTTCCTCCACCTGAAGCAACTGAGAAATATTTTTTACCTTGTTCTACACATTCTTTTTTATAAGTACCAGCGACTGGATGTTGGAAACGAGTAGGGTTAGTAGAGTTACCAGTAATAGAAACATCTACACCTTCTTTGTGCATAATAGCAACACCTTCACGAACATCATCAGAACCATAACAGTTAACTTTAGCTCTTGGTCCATCGCTATAAGATGTTCTAGATAATTCCTTAACTTCACCTGTGAAGTAATCAAATTGAGTTTCTACATAAGTGAAACCATTAATTCTTGAAATAATCTTAGCAGCATCTTTACCTAAACCATTTAAAATAACTCTTAAAGGTTTATTTCTAACTTTATTTGCTTTTTCAGCAATTTTAATTGCACCTTCAGCAGCAGCGAAAGATTCATGCCCTGCTAAGAATGCAAAACATTCAGTATTTTCATCTAATAACATAGATCCTAAATTACCATGACCTAAACCTACTTTACGATCATCAGCAACAGATCCAGGAATACAGAATGATTGTAATCCAATACCAATTGTTTTAGCAGCATCTACTGCTCTAGTATCTCCGTTTTTAATAGCCATTGCAGCACCTACAGTATAAGCCCAGCAAGCATTTTCAAAACAGATTGGTTGAGTTGATTTTACGATGTTATATACATCAATACCTTTTTCATCACAAATAGCTTTAGCTTCTTCAATATCTTTAATATCATATTTAGCTAATGCAGCGTTGATTTGGTCAATTCTACGTTCATAATTTTCAAATAATGCCATCTTCGTACCCTCCATTATTCCTTTCTTGGATCGATGTATTTAGGAGCATCAGCAAATCTACCATAAGTACCAGTAGCTTCTTTTAATGCTTCATTAGCATCTTTTCCAGATTTAATCATATCCATCATTCTTCCAAGATTAATGAATTCATAACCGATGATTTCATTATTATCATCTAAAGCAATTCTGTTAATATATCCTTCAGTTAATTCAAGGTATCTAGGTCCTTTTAATTTAGTAGAGTAAGCAGTACCAACCATACTTCTTAAACCTTTTCCTAAGTCTTCAAGACCAGCACCTACTGAAAGTCCACCTTCAGAAAATGCAGATTGGCTACGACCATAAACAATTTGCAAGAATAATTCTCTCATAGCTGTGTTAATAGCATCACATACTAAGTCAGTATTTAAACCTTCTAATAAAGTTTTTCCAACTAAAGCTTCTGAAGCCATTGCAGCCGAGTGAGTCATACCTGAGCATCCAATTGTTTCAATTAATGCTTCTTCGATAATTCCTTCTTTTACATTTAATGATAATTTACATGTTCCTTGTTGAGGAGCACACCAACCAATACCATGTGTAAAACCAGAAATATCTTTGATTTCTCTTGAATATACCCATTTTCCTTCTTCAGGAATTGGAGCACATCCATGACTTGCACCGCGTGCTACGGTACACATTTCTTCTACTTCTTTTGTATAAATCATTTTTTTACTCCTTTCATTATATTTAAAAATGATTAGTGTATGAATAAGAATTTTTCTTATCCAGGTGAAGGAATCCACCTAGTAAAATTATAAGGCAAAAGGCTATTAAAGTCAATGAAACATCAATTCTAAGATGGTAAAATGATTATAAAATTTGACAAAATATACTAGAATAAAAAAACTATTTTTTATTTAATAAATAAGAGTGAAAGCAATCTAAAAATAATGTTGATATTTCGTGGTTAATATGAAGTGAAAAGTGTATAATGAAAATATATGGGAGGATTATTATGTTAAATAAGTTGTTTAAGATTGTATTATCATTAATTATGTGTAGTATGCTTTTTGCTTGTCATAACAATAATGATGCAAAAAAAGAAACAAATACTCAACAAAATGAAAATAAGAAGAAACAAGAAGAAATTAAAAAACCAGAAAAAATAACTTTAACTCTATCGTTTGTAGGGGATTTGACTTTTGGTAACTATGCTGGACAAGGATATAGTGGTTCTTTTGATCAAGAGTATAAAAAACAGGGAAATAACGTTAATTATTTTATGAAGAATGTTAAGTCAGTATTTGAAAGTGATGATTTAACAGTTGGTAATTTAGAAGGACCATTAACAGACGAAAAAAGTCATGCTGATAAAACCTTTGCTTTTAAAGGAAAAAAAGAATATGCAGGTATTTTAACAAATAGTAGTATAGAAATTGTAACACTTGCAAATAATCATTCAAGAGATAGATTTGAAAAAGGTTTTAATGATACAAAGAAAGTGTTAGATACAAATAAAATAGGTTATTTTGGATATGAACAAAGTTACATAAGGGAAGTGAAAGGGATTAAGATTGGTTTTATTGGTTTGTCTTTTCCTCAAGAATATGGCTCTATGACAAAAAGATTAGTTGCAGATTTAAAAAAAGAGGCAGATATTATTGTTCTTTATGTGCATTGGGGTATAGAAAGAGATAAAGCACCTATGGCTTCACAAAGAAAATTAGCTAAACAATGGATTGATGCTGGAGTAGATTTAGTTATTGGTTCTCATCCACATGTTTTACAAGGAATAGAAACGTATAAAGGGAAAAAGATTGTTTATAGTTTAGGAAATTTCTGTTTTGGAGGTAATAAAAATCCAAGTGATAAAGATACCATGATTTATCAACATACATTTACTTTAGAAGATAAAAAAATTGTGAAAGAAACTAATAAGGTTATTCCTTGTATGATAACTTCTCAAAAATCAAGAAATAATTTCCAACCAACAATAGTGGAAGGAAAAGATGCTTCTAGGGTATTAAAAAAAGTAAATGAAATTAAATAGATAAAAGGAAGAGTTGACTCTTCTTTTTATTTGTATTAAAATAGTTCAAAATAGAACTAATTAGGAGGGGCTATGAAAAATATAATAAAAATAACTCACCAAATTAAAAAGACATATAGTCATTTATGTGAACCAGTCATGCAAAAATATCATATTACAAGATGTGAATTAGATATTTTATTATTTTTATATAATAATCCTGAATTAAATACTGCCAAAGATATTGTGGAAAAAAGAGGAATTATTAAATCACAAGCATCAGTGGGAATAGAAAAATTAATTAATAAAAATTATTTAAAAATAATTAGAGATAAAAATGATAAAAGAAAATATAGACTTTATTTATTAGAACAATCAGAAGAAATTATTGAAGATGGCTTAAAATTTCAACAAACGTTTAATGAAATGATTTTTAAAAATATAAGTTCTCAAGAACAAGAAATATTTCAAAATATATTAGAAAAAATATATCAAAATACTAAGGAGGGAAAATAATGTTTGCTTATTTTATCTATATTATTTCAGGATTAGGAGCTGGAATTGGAACAGGGTTGGCAGGTCTTTCAGCCGCAGCTGTTATTTCTCCTATGCTTATTACGTTTTTAAATTTTGATCCTTATATGGCAGTAGGTATATCTTTGGCGTCTGATGTTTTGGCTTCTGCTATTTCAGCATATACTTATGGAAAAAACAAAAATCTAGATATTAAAAATGGTTTAGTTATGTTAATAACTGTTCTTATTTTTACATTAGTAGGAAGTTATATAGCATCATTTGTTTCGGGAACAACAATGGGGAGTTTTTCAGTCTTTATGACATTAATTTTGGGTATTAAATTTATTGTTAAACCTGTTATGACAACAAAGGAAGCAAGAGAATTAAAAACACAAAGAGAAAAAAATATTCAATCTCTCATTTGTGGTTGTATGATTGGATTTATTTGTGGTTTTGTTGGTGCAGGTGGAGGTATGATGTTATTATTGATTTTAACATCTGTACTTCAATATGAATTGAAAACAGCAGTTGGAACGAGTGTTTTTATTATGAGTTTTACAGCATTGACAGGAGCATGTTCACATTTTGTTATGGGTGGAATACCTGATATGGAAGCTCTTGTTGTTTGTATTATTGCTACTTTATTAGGAGCAAGAATTGCTGCTTTATTTGCTAATAAGGCAGAACCAAAAGTATTAAATAGAGCCACAGGTGTTGTCTTAACTATTTTAGGGATAGCTATGGTTGGAGTTAAGTTTTTATAGAAAAAGAAGATTCATGAAAAAATCTTCTTTTTCTTTATTCTGCTGTCATAAAGAAATGAGCAAGTTTATAATTATAAACAATTTGTGATGAATTGAAGAGATAACCATTTGATAGATAAACATTATCTTCAATAACAATAGCAGGATCATCTTTTTCTAATTCCAATAACTCACTTTCTTTATCAGTTAATTTTCTACTACTAATATATTTATCAGCAAAACCAAATGAAATATTTAAATCTTCTTTTATAAAACTATAAATAGATGCTTCTACAATCAATGTCATTAAGTTAAGATGACAATATTTGAACCAGAAGTTTATATCAAATAGG
>CAJUOS010000075.1 GCA_910588075.1 uncultured Erysipelotrichaceae bacterium
AATAGCTATCTCTCGATAACTATCCCTTAATCCTCCACTCTTGACACGGAGCCGTTATTGGTAATCTTACATGTTCTTTTACAAGATTTCCATCAATATAAAGATTAAAATCTGTTGTTGTATTTGTTGTTGCATAATTCATCTTGAAACGATATGTTCCTTCTTTTTGAATATTGACTTTATATTCAAATAAATCTCCTGTTTCCACAAAACATATATTCTTAATATGATCTTTTGTTTCAAGTAAAATCTTTTCTCCATAACTATAGTTATTAGCAGGAACAAATCCTGGCAAATGATTTATATCAGTCTTTATAAAAGTCAAATCCCCAATATTAATACTGTCATTGCGACTTTCTAATATAATATTTTGTACACCTTTTTCAAGATAAACTTGAATCTGAGCATCAAAATCTGTATTTGACCATGCACCCCATTCACCAGTCCATGTATCAAAACGTTTTGTAATTGTTTGTCCTAAAATTTGCCCTTTTTGATCTTTTAAAACAATGACTTTATCCCCAGTATTTGAATTAGCAGATGGTCCTTCAGTAGGTCCAATAGCATGTTTAACTATAACATTATAATATCCAGACTCTTTTACATTAATTAAATAAGTTGCATTTGCATTAGCTGTTGTATTTTGGTATAGACCATCTTGAACATTCCATCCACTCACATTTTTAGCATCTTCAGGTTTTAATATACCTGGAATTTCTAAACCAATAGGTTGATTATCACTTGCTTGCCATCTATAAGTTGCACAATTTTGAGCAGGTAATGTTGCATTAAATTGAATACCATTATTAACAACTTTAAAATCTTGAGCTTGATTTGTATTATTAACAACAACCATAACTAACTCATTTGTTTCAGGATTTTTAAAAACAACATTAGTAACTGTATTAGTGCTACCATAATTAGATTGTACTCTTATATATCCAGGACGAATATATTTAGAAAATTGTGACATTAAATAAACTTCAGGTGTTGCCCAATAATAATCTGGATCATTTGCATCTTGGACAAAGGCTGTTGGATCTGGTGTTCCTACCCATTGATGCGTAGAAATTTTACTATCAAGCATTGTTACCCAACAGTTATAACTTTCAGCATAATTTCTATAATATTGAATAATTCTATCCATACCTGTTGTTCCCCATACAGAACGTTCAGTTAAATGTATGGATTTATCATTATATTGATTATGAAGAGTTGTCATATTTGATAATTCTCCACCATAATCATGAACTGCTGCTCCATCAATAGCATCTCTATTTGTATTATAAGCTGCATTCATATATGAATTTAAATCTCCTGGATTATGATCAAATGCCCAAATTTTTACATCTTTTTGTTCATCTGTCAAAATTGTACTTTTAGCCAATTCTGATTTGATTGCTGCACCTAATCTTGCTTCTTGTTGACCAGAAAGTAAACAACTTGGATAATTGATTT
Organism: uncultured Erysipelotrichaceae bacterium; assembly: GCA_910588075.1. Classification (GTDB taxonomy): domain Bacteria; phylum Bacillota_I; class Bacilli_A; order Erysipelotrichales; family Coprobacillaceae; genus MGBC163490. The sequence goes on from CAJUOS010000075.1 coordinate 1,459, forward strand.
CTAACATAGGTTCATTTTGTAATGTTATTGCATAAACAGGAATACCTAATTGTTGATATTCTTCAATAAAACGTACATAATACTTAGCAGCATCAACTATATGATCATCTGATAATTTTCCACCTTTTAATAACAATTCATTATTTGGATAACTTCGACTATTATAAGTTTCTGTTTTCATCCATCCTGGTGGTGTCCAAGGTGATGCAAAGAATTTAAGCTCATCCTCAACTCCACATTCCCTAGCAGCTTTTTGAATTAATTGAATTGTTTCAATAATATGATATTCTTTATCTTTATCAATTGTAAAACCTTTACCAGTTTCATTATACCAGTCAGGTTGTCCATTTAACTCTTTACCAGTACCATCATAATATGTATAAAATGGTTGTGCAGTAAAATCAGCTGTTCCAATTGTTAATCTAAATAAAGTATTACCACTCCCATTAATAGGATCAACTAATCTCTTAATAAAGGCATAACGATCATTTTCATTCATTTTCCATAAATTATAGACTGTTGATTCATCAACAGAAGTTCCCATTCCTAAGAATGAATTATATTCAGTTGTATCATCAACTTGAATTGTTGTAATTGATGAATCATCAACAGCTCTTATATCTAAAGCTGGTTGATCAATATTTTTATGACTTATTTTTTGATTACCAGCATACCAACTCATAGAACCTGAATTTTCTGATGAAGACATACTAACTTTCACAGCATCTTCTTTAAGAATTGCTCCTGTTCCTGTATTAGGTTTTGATGGTTCTGGATCTTTTGGTGGTACATATTGATCACTCACCTTTTTAAACATAAAATAATCAATATTATAATCTCTTGTCTGTGATACAACTTTTAATTCATGAACTCCTGCAGGTAAATAAATATGATTTGACATCAATGCTTCTTTAAAATTTGCCCAACCACCTGTATTTTCTGCTGGTGTAGATGTTTGATAAGTCAATATACCATCAACATATATATCAAAGGCAGCATTAACATTATTATTTTGTGTTGCTTGATTAACAGTAACTGAATATTCACCTTGTTCAGGTACTTTTACCTTATAAACAACATCTCTACCTTGCCAGAAATTTCCAATAGAAGTATCATTATTTTCTAAAATAATACTATCATGTTTTGATATAAATGCTTCTGCTTCAACTTTCCCATTTGTTTTTTCTAGATCAATAATTGCTGGATCTTCTGGTTGATTTTTGATTTCACTTATTTCGGTTTTTTTCAATCCATATCCAGTTTTATATAATACCTTAGATTCATCATCAAATTTCTTCTCAATATCTGTTGCATACCAAGGCCAAGTTATTGGATTTGTTCCTGAAAAATCTTTTTCTTGAAATAATACATCTGCTACTCCTGCTCCTTCACTTCCAGGAAGCCATGCAGATACAATAGCTTGAATTCTTTCATCAACAACCTGATTAGCAATAGTTAATGGCCTTCCTGTTACTAATACTAAAACAATAGGTAATTGAGGATGGTCTTGTTTAATTGTATTTAACACTTCTAAATCACTTGATGAAATCTTTAAATGTGAAGCTGAAGAATCACCATTAGACTCTGCATATGGTTTTTCTCCAACAACAACAATAGCTGCATCAACATCCTGTTCAAAATAACCATTAGCAGCATAAATTGCTTTTCCACCCTTAGCTTCTAAATTATCTTTAATTCCTTGATATATTGTTGTTCCTTCTGTAATATTTCCACTACTTCCTTGCCAAGTTATTGTCCAACCACCACATTGATTACCAATATCATCAGCATTACTTCCAGCAACAACAATACGTTTCATATTTTGTAATTTTTGCATCATTGTTTGACCATCAGACATCTCTGTATTCTTTAATAACGTTAAAGATTGTGCAACTGCATCTCTAGCTATTGCTTGATGTTGAACTCCACCAAATAAATTTTTATCTGCTGAACTTGAATAAAGATTCTCTCCATCTAGTAAACCTAAATCATCTTTTGCTTTTAAAATACGACGACAGGCTTCATTTATTCTTTCTTCTGAAATAGCTCCTTCATTTAAAGCTTCTACCAATGCTGAATATAGCTTTTGCCAATTTCCGTTTTCAGCCACCATCAATAAATCTACACCAGCATTAACACACGCAATTGCTTTTTCTTTATATGTCGATGCTGTTTTTTTATGACCTTGTGAATCAATATAACTACTAATTTGATCCAATCCATTATAATCACTTACCACAACACCATTAAATCCTAATTTATCTCTTAAAAGCGTTGTTACTAAATCATAATTTCCATGTGTTTTCACTCCATTAAAACTATTATATGTAACCATGATAGACTGAACACCATTATCAATAGCAGTTTTATATGGTGTTAATAATTCTTTCACTGTTTCATTACTCATATCTGCTTGAACAAGTGCATGATAGTCATCATCACTCATAACAACATTCCCTTGATTTGTACCATTTGTTGTTAATCCTTCACCAAGATAATGCTTTGCACTTGCTAATACATTCTGTTCTTGAATGCCTTGTATATAAGCATTTCCCAACTTTGAAACACGTTGATAATCATCACCAAATGTTTCATATGTTCTTCCCCAACGTTCATTATGTGGAACACCAATAGTTGGCGTAAATGTCCAGTTTGCTCCTGTTGCTTTGACTTCACTTGCCACAGCTTGTCCAACTCTTTTAGTTAGAGATTCATCATTAGCTGCTGCAATCCCAATATTATGAGGAAACATAGTTGCATCATCAACATTATTATTACCATGTATGCATCAACTCCATATAATAATGGAATTTTATGAGCATCGACAATGGCTTTTTGATATTGATCTGCACGGGTTGCCCAATCAGTCATTGAATTTCCTGAATTTGGTGTAGCTCCTCCACCAGCAAGAATAGAACCAAATTGATATTTTAAAACATCTTCTGGTGTTGCCCATCTTACATCTACTTGCATAATCTGTGCAGCTTTTTCTTCTATTGTCATGTTTGCTAATAATGTATCAACTTTATTAGCAGCATAAACACCAGTATAGGTTGAAGTTATAACCATTGCTCCTGCGACAATACCATAAAGTCCCTTTTTTATTATATTTTTTACTTTCATTCATTATTCTCCCTTCTTATTCATTATTCATTGGTATGAATTAATTATAACCCTTTGAATTATATATGTAAAGCGTTTTCATAAAACTAATCTCATTTTTTTAAATTCATTCCAATGTTTTTGACTTTTTATAAATTTCATATATAATAGGTACTATACAAGAAAGGAAATTATCAATGACAAAATATGAAATGATTGCTAATGACTTAGCTGATAGAATTAATAATAATGAATTTAAAGAAACTTTTAAGATCCCAACAGAAGATCAATTAGTTAATGAATATAAAGTCAGTAAAAATACTATTCGTAGTGCTATCAAAATACTTGTGAAAGCAGGTTTAATTTATCCTGTGCAAGGAAGTGGAATGTTTGTTCGTGATAAAAGAAAATACAATACTGTATTTTTAAGTGGTACAAGAGGAATTACTAAAGATCACCCAGGTCAAAAAATAACAAACAAATGCTTATTATTAGAAATAGTTCAAGCTGATGATAATTTATCTCAAATTATGCAATGTGAAGTTGGAACACCTATTTATTATATTGAAAGATTAAGAATTGTTGATGATGTTCCATATGCAGTGGAGTATACATATTATAATAAGAATATTATTCCTTATTTAAATAAAGAGATTGTAGAAGCAATGTCATTAAGTTAAGTGTTTGATGATATGTGAGGAGTTCATGTAAAATGGGC
>CAJUOS010000076.1 GCA_910588075.1 uncultured Erysipelotrichaceae bacterium
CTTTGTACATTTTTAAATGATCATTTCTGTACATTCTTATGTTAGCATTTATACTAAACTAATTGTAAACCTGCCAGCTTGCAAAAAAATAACACAATAGGAGGACATTAAATTGAAAGAACAAAATAATATCATAAATAGTTTAGCACATACAAAATGGAATTGTAAGTATCATGTTGTATTTGCACCAAAATATAGAAGAAAAGTATTTTATGAAGATAAGAGAGCAGAAATAAGAGATATAATAAGAGAGTTGTGTGCATGGAAGGGAGTAGAAATTTGTCCTGACCATGTACATTTATTGTTAAGTATACCACCAAAATTAAGTGTATCGAGTTTTATGGGATATCTAAAAGGAAAAAGTAGTCTAATGATATTTCAGAGATTTGGAAACATGAAATTTGCATATCGAAATAGAGAATTTTGGTGTAGAGGATATTATGTAGATACAGTAGGGAAAAATACAAAAGCGATAAAGGAATATATAGCGAATCAATTGGAAGTAGATAGAAAGACAGAACAATTGGCATTATTTGATCCAAGAGACCCTTTTAAAGGGTAGCAAGTAAACAATGTGAGCTGACAGGAGAAAGAGAGCACACGTGTGTGCTGCCAATAAAGGAAGGGTTATACCCGAAACTGAAAAACCACCAGCTACTTTACTAGTTCAGCTAAGCTGGTGGATATTTGTTTTTATCTAAAATTAAGATAAAAAATATCAATGTCGAATAGACTTTTCTGTTTGCAAATAGAAAAAAGTATTATAAAAAATGATTAATTGTAATTAAAATCCTATTATTTATCACTTAAAAATGATAAAATGTATACAGAATATATCGTGTGAAATACAAATTGTACTTTGGAGGGATAGCATGCAAGAAATAAGTTATAACAAATTATGGAAGATACTTATAGATAAAAAAATTAATAAGAGTATTTTGAGAGAAGAATTAAAGATTTCTCCTAATACAATTGCGAAGATGAGTAAAAACGAATATGTGAAATTAGAAACTATTGTAAAAATTGCCAATTATTTTAATGTACAAATTGGTGATATTGTAGAAATTATTTATTTAGATGAAAGTAGGTGATAATATGACAAGACTGACAGAAGAAGATGTAAAATATAGATATATTACTCCTGCTATTGAAAAAGCAAATTGGAAAAATAATCAAATAATGATGGAGTACAGTTTTACTGATGGACAAATAATGGTTCGCGGAGAAACAGTAATAAGAGGGAAAAGAAAAAAAGCTGACTATTTATTATTACAAACTGGTACTAATAAGCCCTTGGCAATTGTAGAAGCAAAAGATGAATCCCATGATATAGGGTATGGAATACAACAAGCCATAGATTACGCACGTATTTTAGATGTTCCATTTGCTTACTCATCAAATGGACATGGTTTTGTCGAACATGATTTTTTAACTGGAATGGAAAAAGAAATATCTATGAACGAATTTCCTACTGAAGAAGTTTTGTGGAACCGAATAATTTCTAACAAACATTATACTAAAGCACAAACAAATATTATAAAGGAACCATATTTCTTTGATTCCTTTACCAATATGCAACCTAGATATTATCAAAGAATTGCAATTGATAGAATAGTAGAAGCAGTAGCATTAGGTAAAAAAAGATTACTGCTAGTTATGGCTACAGGAACTGGAAAAACATTTACTGCATTCCAAATAGTTTGGCGTTTATTAAAAAGTAAAGCTGTAAAAAGAGTGTTATATTTAGCTGATAGAAATATTTTAATTGATCAAACTATGGATGAGGATTTTAAACCATTAAAAAAAGTAATGACGAAAATAAAAAATAAAGAATTAGATAGCTCTTACGAAATATATATGTCGTTATATCAACAATTAGCTGGGGATGACAATGAAGAACCATTCAGAGAATTTAAACCAGAGTTTTTTGATTTAATTATTGTTGATGAAGCACATAGAGGTTCTGCAAAAGAAGAATCTCAATGGCGGAAGATATTGGATTATTTTTATAAAGCAATTCATATTGGAATGACTGCAACTCCTAAAGAAACCAAAGAGGTGAGCAATATTACTTATTTTGGTGAGCCGATTTACACATATAGTTTAAAACAAGGGATTGAAGATGGTTTTTTAGCTCCATATAAAGTCATTCGTGTTTCATTGGATAAAGACTTAGAAGGTTGGAGACCTTATAAAGGACAGTTAGATATTGATGGAAATGAAATAGAAGATAGGGAATATAATGTTAAAGATTTTGATAAGAATTTAATCATTGATGAGAGAACACAAATTGTTGCTAAACGTGTAACTCAATGGTTGGAAGAACATGATCGATTTGCCAAAACAATAGTATTTTGTGTAGATATTGATCATGCTGAGAGGATGAGTAGGGCATTAAAGAAAGAAAATGCTGATCTAGTTAGGGAAAATTCAAATTATATTATGAGAATTACTGGAGATAATCAAGAAGGAAAAAATCAATTATATTATTTTATTGAACCTAAAGAGAAATATCCTACAATTGTTACTACTTCTAAATTAATGACAACTGGCGTAAATTGTAAAACGGTTAAGTTGATTGTATTAGAAAACAATATAAATTCGATGACAGAATTTAAACAGATTATTGGACGAGGAACGAGAATTCAAGAAAAGTATGGAAAACAATATTTTACAATAATGGATTTTAGAGGGGTAAGCAGATTATTTGCTGATCCAGAGTTTGATGGAGAACCTGTCGTTATTATTGACGATGTTCCAAACAAACCTACAAAACCAACACGACCAGATAGACCTAGTGATGGTAATGAGGATATACCTCCAGGTATTATTGTTGATGAACCTCCAGTTAAACAGATTAAATATCATGTTAGAGGTGTGGAAGTTAAAATATTGAATGAAAGAGTTCAATTTTATGATAATGATGGAAAGTTAGTTACTGAAAGTTTAATAGATTATAGTAGAAAGAATATTTTAAATGAATATGCTACTTTAAATGAGTTTATTAATGCATGGAGTGCAGCCAATAAAAAAAAGGCAATTATTGAAGCATTAATTGATCAAGGGGTGTTTTTAAGTGAATTAAGGAAAGAAGCTGGTGATACAGCCAAACAATTTGATGATTTTGATTTAATTTTACACATTGCATATGATAAAAAACCTCTTACAAAAAAAGAAAGAGTAACTGAAGTAATAAGAGAGGGATATTTATATAAATATTCTGAAAAATGTCAGGAGGTATTATCAGCATTATTAGATAAATATATGAATGAAGGAATAAATCAATTAGAAAATACAGAAATTCTTGAAGTTTCTCCATTTGATAAAATTGGTAGTCCAGTAAAAATAGCAAAATTGTTTGGTGGAAAACAAGCTTATATTACAGCAGTAAAAGACTTAGAAGCTCAAATTTATTCTACATATTAACAAATATAAAAAGGAGATTTATTAAATATGGGTATTGGAAATTTTGTAAAGACTATACAAAACCACATGAGAGGAGATAGTGGTATTAATGGTGATGCTCAAAGAATTGAGCAAATGACATGGATGTTATTTTTAAAAGTATATGATGCTAAAGAAGATGACTGGGAATTCCATGATGATAATTATGAGAGTATTATTCCAGAAAATTTACGTTGGAGAAATTGGGCACACGATGAGAAAGATGGGAATGCAATGACTGGAGATGCATTATTAGAATTTGTTAATAATGCATTATTTCCAGGTTTAAAGAATTTGCTTATTACCCCAAATACACCAATAAAAAAGTCTATTGTTAAAGCTGTTTTTGAAGATAGTAATCAATATATGAAAGATGGTGTGCTTTTGCGTAAAGTAACCAATGTTATTGATGAAATTGAATTTGATGATTATCAAGAAAAACATGCATTTGGTGAAATATATGAAACAATTTTAAAAAGTCTACAAAGTGCAGGAAATGCAGGTGAATTCTATACTCCAAGAGCTGTCACTGATTTTATGGTTAATATCTTAAATCCTCAATTAGGAGAAGTGACTGCTGATTTTGCTACAGGAACAGGGGGATTTTTGACATCTACATTAAAGCAATTAGATAAGCAAGTTCAATCGATTGAAGATAGAGAAAAATATAATCAATCTGTTTATGGAATAGAAAAGAAACCAATGCCTTTCTTATTATGCATTACAAATATGTTATTGCATGATATTGATAATCCTAATATTTTTCATGGAAACTCATTAGAAAAGAGTGTCAATGATTATTCTGATGAAGATAAATTTGATATTATCTTGATGAATCCACCTTATGGTGGAACTGAACAAGAAAGAGTAAAAAATAATTTTCCTCCAGATATGAGAAGTAGCGAAACAGCTGATTTATTTATAGCATTGGCAATGTATAGACTTAAAGACACAGGTAGAAGTGCTATTATCATTCCAGATGGCTTCTTATTTGGAACTGATAATCAAAAAATTGCAATAAAGAAGAAACTAATTGAAGATTTTAATCTACATACTATTGTTCGTATGCCAAGTAGCGTATTTGCACCATACACATCAATAACTACTAATATTTTATTCTTTGATAAATCAAAGAAAACTGATGAAATATGGTTCTATCGAGTAGATATGCCAGAAGGATATAAACATTTTTCAAAAACGAAACCAATGAAATTAGAACACTTTAATAAATGTTTAGAATGGTGGAATAATAGAATTACGATTGAGGAAGAAAACTCTTTTAAGGCACAAAAATATACTGTCAATGAAATTATAGAAAAAAATTATAATTTAGACTTATGTGGCTATCCTCATGAAGAAGAAGAAATTTTATCACCTAAAGATTTAATTCAACAATATCAAGAGAAAAGAGCAAGCTTAAATGCAGATATTGATAGAATATTAGAACAAATAACTGATATTTTAGGAATTGATATAATGGGTGGTGATAATTAATGAAGGCTCAACAACTGAAAAAGTCCATACTACAAATGGCGGTTCAAGGAAAGCTAGTGCCTCAAGATCCAAATGATGAACCAGCAAGCGTTTTAATTGAGAAAATTCGTAATGAAAAAGAAAAATTAATTAAAGAAGGTAAGATAAAAAGAGAAAAGAATCCCTCTTACATCTATAGAGGTTCTGATAATTTACATTATGAGAAAGTAGGTAATGAAATTAAATGTATCGAGGATGAAT
>CAJUOS010000077.1 GCA_910588075.1 uncultured Erysipelotrichaceae bacterium
CTATCCCACGTATCTGCTTTTACTTTGTCATATTCAATATAAACTTTTTCTTGTATAGCTTTAGCTTTAAATTTTGTTTGAAGCATATCCCAAAGTCTAATTTGTGGTTCAAGACTCATAAATTCAGATAGCTTTTGAGCATTGTTTTTATTTAGATTTCCAACAATTGTCATAGCATCAAAGCTTAATTTGGGTTGAGATTTTCCCAAAGTTTGACCACTTAACCGGCTATTAGAGTAGCCGGTTTTAGGAAAATTTAAATTTTCGTGTTTTTCATCTTGTTTTGAATAGATTTCTTTCTCTTTTTTGCTCAAAAAAATCGACTCCTTAATTTTTTTCAAGAAGTCCCTCACCCAAATATATATCTTGAAGAATAAACTATTATCGTTTAATATCTAGATATACAAAAATTAATAAAACATAACTCTTTATATTTTGTTAGATGATGTCGTTCACTAAAACTTTGGTCGGTTTGGGGTGAGCGACTTCTTTTATTTTTTATTGTTATTAATATAACACTATCAAAAGACTTGGTCTAATTAGATTAAGTCTTTTTATTTTTGGTTTTCTTTATATTTTTTCTTAATACTATATCTAATAAATAGAAGAATAACATATACAACTAATATACTAATCAATAAAGCCGAAGAGTTGATTCCAGAAAAATTATTAAAAATTAATAAACCTACAAATAAAACAGTAATAATTACAAAAAATGTTTCAAATTTATTTGTCATTTTATAAAAACTCCTTCCACCCTTCAAACCTATTAGAAAGTCTTTATTCTTTTTCTAATAAAAACACTAAAGACTCAACAAAAAAAGTAATTGCTAAAAAACAAACAACTAATTCGCGTAAATATTTATACTTCCCTAGTTTACAAAATATATTATCTCTATGAGATTTAAATTTCCCTTTATCCCCTACAAAAACATCTGAACAATCTTTTTTTAATAAATCTTCAACTGAGACATTAAAATACTCTGACAAAACTAAAACATTATCTATATCTGGAGAACTTCTATTATTCTCCCACTTGTAGATAGTTTGTTTAGAAACAAAAAGTTTTTGAGCTAACTCCTCCTGACTTACATTTTCTTCTTTTCTCAATTTAGCTAAATTATTAGCAAACATATTTTGCACCTCATAAGTAATATAATAGTTATATAATAACAATAATACGCAATATAACTAGAGTTATATATAAATTTTCATGGAATTAATTTACATTTCTATTAATACTTTTTAGGAGGAAAATGTGAAATGTCTATTAATTTCAAAAGAATAATCTCAATAACATTTATTTCAGTGCTTTTACTAGGAACTTTAGTAGGTGTTCTTAACGAAAAACCAGCAAATGCAAAAAGTGGTAGTTATGTTGTTTATAAAGTAACTAATAAAAGCCCAAGAGGTGCAGTTACTTACAAAACTTCAGATGTCTATATGACTAAAAAACAAGCTAAAAGTTTTGCTGCAAAAAATGCAATGAGTGTAAAAACTGCTCTAATAAATGTAGGAATAGGTGCAATACCTGGAAATTACGCAAAAATATTTGGGGCTTCTAAATCAGTTGGTGATGTTGTAGTACCTAAGTCTATAAATAAAACAGCAAATAAAAATAAAGGTGTTCGTTTAAGATTTGAAAAAGGTAATGTTGTTGATATAGCAGGATGGAATAAAAGTACAAAAAAAGCGAATCCATCTATAAAAAAAATCAATAATAAAAATGTTAAACAAACAATTAAAGTTCTTAAAAGAGGTTAAAATAAAAAAGATCGCTATTAATAGCGATCTTTTTTATTTTTTTGTTTAGTATTCATAATCAAATATATAATCCAAAAAGCTATTACAAATAAAAATGATAATGCTTTGTAATCTCCAGGCAATAAAAAAGCAGATATAACAGCTAATGGTATAAAAATAATTAATAATAAAGAATACAACTTCCAATTCGTTTTTCTCAAAATGACACCTCTAGTATAAATTAAATATTTATTACTCCTACTATAAAACATATATTATTCTCTTCCAATATTATCTTTTCTATAAAAATATTTTTAATAAATTGGTGTTATTTTCTAGTTTGTTGAATTGTCAAAGGCACTAACAATCTAAAAACAAAATTAAACATTGTACTCGTAATCAAAATACATAAAAATAACTGCAAAGGATAAAATAAAAAATATGCCAATCCACTTGATAAATAAGGCATCACATTCAGTAAATATATACTCACCATAGATAAAATGAACATAATTAAACTTGCACTAATAGAAAATATAATACCTTCTTTTTTTAAACAAATCTCTAAAAATTTCTCATAATAAATTTTATCTTTAATACTATGAATTTCACCAAGAATAGTACAAAACGATAAAAGACCTATAGTTATACAAGAAAACCAAAAAGCTTGATTATAAAAGAAACAACCTATAGTAGCTAAAACAACTGCCGGTATAAAATAAAGATTAGATTTAAATACAAAATCATCTTCATTTTCCTGAATATATTCCATCAATTCTTTGCTTTGTGCCCTCTCAAAATAATTGATTATTTTTTTCAAAAAACCCCTCCTTAATAGTCTAAAAAATATTTGCATTATTCCAATTCCTCTATTTGCCGACGATTCTGCGCTCCTTAATAATCCTAAAGCTGTCCATCGGTCGATTTAATAGCTGACGCTATCCGACCGCTGGCGCTTTAAGTCTAATTAAGGGCTCTCATCGACAAATAGATTTTCTCGGCATAATAGCGTGTTATAATATTTGTATTGTTTAGTACCACTAATACTAAATTGTATTTACTTAAGCCTTTATCAACTCTGATAAGAGCTTTTATTATCTACTCATACCTCTATTACGTTTCGTCTCACTTTTTTGCTCTCGTTTTTCTGAATAATGTTCTGGGTTCTCTCTTTTATCTACAGAACGAAAAATGTCCATAACCAACTTATTACCTTTTCCTATATCTCGCACTTTTTCAACATATTTTTCCCTACCTAGTGCATGTTGTAATTCGTTTAGCAATGCAGCAATCATTTCTTTAAACAATTTCAAATAGTCATCTTTAAGATTAATCTTATTTTTTAAATCTTTATTCTCCTCATTTAAATTTTCATTTTCTTTTTTCAAACCTTGATACATTTCATATGTTTCTAAAAAATTATCTCTAGTCTTTTTATAATCGCGCTCTAATTCTTTTATTTTTTCACCCGACTTAATACGCTCATAATCATCTGTAATAGTTTTAGCTGCTTTTACTTTTTCATCAAATTTATAAAAATCGTTTTGTTTTATAATCATATTGCCAGTTTCTTGTGTTTCTTTGCTAAACAATCCACCTACTTTTTCCGTTTCAAGCTCATACGGTATATTTATAGGAGTTTTAAGCGTATTTAACGATTTTTGGTACTCTTGCATCAATTTATCGTTTTTTTGCCTTATATGCCCTAATTTTTGGCTCTCACGCTCATATTCTTGCTTATGATATTCTGTTTTTTGTTTATACTGGCTCATTTGCTCATGTTTTGCATTTGTAACTTGTCTTGATTGACCACGTTCTAAATCATATCCTCGTTGTTTAACATGCTCATTAAATCTATCTTGAAACTCTGTTAAAGTTTTTTTATTACCTACAACTTCTTTAGCGCTTAAACGACCATCATCAGTTATTGGAACAACACCATAATGCATATGTGGTGTTTTCTCGTCCATATGCACCGTTGCATATAATAAATTATCTTTACCGTATTCTTGTTCCAGAAAATCTTTAGCATGTTCAAAAAACTGCTTTGTATCTTCTGGTGTCTGATTATCAAAAAATTCCTTATCTGACGTAATTAAACCATCAACGTGTTTAACTGCATCTGTTCTGATTTTTCTTTTACCTGTATAATTTTGTTCTATTTTCTCATCAATCAAATTATTAAAGTTTTGTTTATTATCATTTACTAAATCATAATTTAAATGTGTTTTACTGTGGTCTATATCTTCGTTTTCATAATTATTATTTTCTCTTTGAACATGTTTTTGAATGCCAGTTGTATTTGTTCCAGATTTAACTTTTGAAACTCTAATAATGGAATAAGACATATAAAAATCACTCCTAAACACAAAGGTTTCATGTGTATTTAATGGTTTAAGTCTAACATACTAGACTTATTTTGCAATAAGTCGTTAAACCGTATGCTCTGCGAGGCTAAAACATGTTTTTGTGCAAGCACAAAAAATGGACTGATTTATTCAGTCCATAAGTTCAAAACCAAATTCAAAATCAAAAAACCAGCAACCAAAAATGGTGGTTGCTAATATTCATAAATTTTATGATCACTCACATGTATAAAATTTAATTCACTTCCAAAATCTAAACTCACGCTGCCAAAAATCAATCTGCTTTTGCAATTGTTTTTCGTTCTCTTTTAAAGTCGATTTCATTAAATCAGTTAAATCAACTGGAGATATTTCTTTAATTAAATTTTTAAATTTATACTTAGTATTCTTACTTAGTTTTCCCCACATACTTTCTTCATGTAGCAAAGTATAAACCATAGCTTGCTCGTTAATTTTTTCTAAAGTAGTCCAAGCAGGTTTCAAAATATGTAAATCATTAAAACAATCGTTCCAATAATCAACCATATCCCTTTTTAATTCAATTTCTACACGCCATAAATGTTCTGAAATAACTTCAATATCTGCATTATCCTTACGTTCCTGTTTTTTATTATAAATTCTAA
>CAJUOS010000078.1 GCA_910588075.1 uncultured Erysipelotrichaceae bacterium
ATCATTCTTCATTTAGGTTATAGTTATACTTTTACCTTTAAAGAATGTAAAAAAGAATAGCTATCTCTCGATAACTATCCCTTAATCCTCCACTCTTGACATGGAGCCATAATAATAAATATCTCTACTTACTATTACCTATATTCTTCTATTATTTATACATTTGTTTCAACTCTTCAAAAGTAATTTCAATGCCACATTGTTTAAGCAAATTTTTTCTTTGTTCAAAAAGCCTTCTTAATAATACATATCTATCTCTTCCATAATGGATTAAATTATGACAATCACTACATAATGAAACTATATTTTCTTCTATATCTAGAGAAAAATCAAATTGATCTGAAAAAGACATTGGTATTAAATGATGAGGTTCTGTATATTTAACATCTAAATTCTTTCTAACAAAGGACTCATGTAAAATATCATATTCACATTGGAATTTTGCTTTTTTTAGTGCATTTATTCCTATAAGTTTATTTCTCTTATAAATTATAGTTCCATATTTCATAATTGATTTTGTCTTCTTTCTAGGTTTTAATTTATACTCAATTTTTTTATTAAACTTTATATCTTTTTTTCCAATAGAGTTGAAGGTTAAATCATATTTTCTTTCTTCAATTTCAAATTCTTTTTCCTGTTCTAAAGAATGTACTAATTCTTTTCTTCTTGTATGGAGTTTTAATGGAAATACATATACTTTTCTATCATTTCCATTTTTATCTAGTTGAATAGATATTTTGGGTTCATCTTCTAAATCACATAAACCTCGATAAACATATTTATTAGGACTGTCTTTTTCAAAGAAAAATAACTCTTTATTATTATATAAAACATCTCTTAATGTTTTATTTCTACCATTTAGCTTTTGATCTCCTATTTGACCTACACCAGTATAATTAATTCTATATCCATCATCATTCCATGTATCTTGATACTCTCCATTATCATTCTTTAAAACAATAACAATATAATTATGATCTTTTGATGTTCTAATTCCTTGTTGCATATCCACACCAAATATATCATGTATCTTTTGATTACTTATCATTTCGCCTATTTCTAAACCTGGATCAAATCCCATAATAACTCCTCTATTCAACATTTCACTATTCATAAATTTATATGTTAATTTTTCTTTACTTTTTTATTACTTTAAAAACAATTTAACTATTATAAACACTCACAAACTCTATTTTATTTTTTTCTAACAATTCTTCTACCTTTTCTTTACCAAATAATTTAAATAAATTTTTAACATAAGTTTGTTTTGCCTTTTCATCATAGTAATAAAAAGTACTTGTCGCATTTGGATATCCATCTATTAAATCTTTTAAAATTGATTCATCAGTTATATCTAATGAATGACCAAAGAAAATAAAAGAAATTTTACCTGAAGTAGGAATCAGTTTCTTATAATGAAATAGATTTCCATTTAAGATTCTCTTATATTCTTTTTTAAAAGAAAGAAAATGAGTATCTATTGTTTCTAATTTATCATATTTGTCACTATTAATCCCCAAAACTATATTATTATTTCCAGCATGTCCATGTATATATTCCATAGATTCATTTCCTAAACCCTTATAAATATTCCTATATGTATCAGTATAATTAAAAGTAATCAAAGCTTCCACATTTTTAAATATACTTGAACTCACTGTACCATCTACAGATATTTTGTTAATAAATTCTATAATATAAAGTTCAAATAATTTAGAAAAATCAGCAAGTTCATTAGTTAAAAAATCAGTTATAAGAGATTTATTAATTGACACAATATAACCTGTTCCATTTGAAAAACGCTTTTTACAATAATCTTTGGATATTCTAATTTCTTCTCTTTCTATATGTTTTTTATCTTTCTCTATTGTAAAAAAATCAAATTCATTTAATACAATACGTAAAGAGATTGATAATTGTCTAGTTTGAATAATTATTTTGTCAGTTTGTATACTCCTTTCATCTATTTGAGTAAATAATGTAAAAAAATCTTGAAATTCTTCTAAAACATGTCTAATTTCTTTTTCAAAATCAATCCATGCCATCTCTGTATCTTTCATACATGAATTAAAATAATTAAACCAATAATTTTTCTTAGCAATTTTCTTCATCTGACTAATATTATTTTTATCTAATTTTATATTTCCTAATTGAGAAGAATATGTATCAAAACACTTTTTTATATTTTTATTATTTTTGTAAATTTCATTTTTCTTGTTTCCAAATATATATTTTAAAAATAATGGGTCTGTACTTTTAGATTCTAAATATAATAATCTATTAACAACATCCATAAAATCTTTATATGCAGTAGGTAAACAATGATACAAATCAAATCCATTACCTGTTACAAGTATTCTTTTAATATCACTCATATCACATATAACCTTTCTAATCTACAAAATAAATCCCATGCAATTCTTGATATAATCTTTTTGCATAACTATCTGTCATACCACAAATAAAATCAGTAATTAAATGTATTCTTAAATATAATTTTTCAATATCATTTTTATAATTTTGTTTTTCAAAAATATAATTTTCTATATAATTATCTGGAAGTAAGCCTATTAGTTTTTTGTGTTCTTTTGTCATATTTCTTTCTAATGATTCTGCATCATAATATAAAATAGAATTAATAAATTTATCTAATAAAAATGTTAATACAACAGAACCTGATATCTCAACTTTATTAATCTTATCATTTTTAAAGACAAATTCAATAGCTGCTTGTTTTAATATTTCAAGTGTTTTTTTATGAAAAACATCTTTATCTAACATAATTTCTTGATTATACTTTCCTTCCATAATAGCATCATAGTTTTTGACAAATCCATATGCAGCTCCATACATTAGCCAATTTCTAGCTTTATTTAACCATACCTGAATTATTTGTAAATCATCATTTTTTGATATTTTTTTAGTTTTTAAAGAAGTTTCTGATAATTCATCAAATAATTGTTTTACTTTATCATTATCTTTCTCATCAAGATGTTGTTTAGAAAACTCAATAAATTGTTCTAATGTCAAAAGTCTCTTTTTAAATGCATCTTCTAAATCTGCGGTTGCATATGCTATATCATCAGCTGCTTCAAGCAAATAGGTTAATGGATGTCTTGCATACCCCTCTTTTACTAGTTCTGTTCCAGTTGATGAAACAATTTTTTTAAAAAAAGAACAATCATTTTCATAAAAACCAAGTTTATGGTATCTAATATCTGGAGATTTTTTATTAATATACCTAGATTCAGTTGGATATTTTATAAGTACATTTAATAAAGATTTCGTTAGATTCATTCCATAATCATTATCTAAAAAATGCAGTTTTCCTACAACCCTAATTGCTTGTGCATTACCTTCTAAATTATATAAATCCTCTATCTGTTGATCATTTAAAAGATTACACAAAGGAGTCCCATCATATTCAATAACACTTAAATTATCTTTAAACCAATCTGACATCGCAATTTCTCCAAAATGCCCAAATGGAGGATTACCAATATCATGTAACAAACCTGCACAAGCTAAAACTTCAGGAATTGCTCTCATATATTCATTATATTTTTCATAATCTCTATAACATCTTTTTCTTTTATCACTTTCATTTTTTATATTTTCTAATATCATATTTCCTAATTTCTTTGCAATAGAAGATGTTTCTAACGAATGTGTAAGCCTAGTTCTTACAAAGTCATTTTTTTCTAATGGAAATACTTGTGTTTTATCTTGTAAACGTCTAAAAGAAGCACTGTTAATTATAGTTTGATAATCTTTTTCAAATTCTGTATTAAATCCATCTTCATATTTTTTAAAATATCTTTCAGATTTCAATTTAACCTGTTCAACAAATCTTTCTGTACTCAATAATTTATCCCATTCCACTTCATACACCCCATTCTTATTTATTTAGAATAATTATAACATATCTACACATTATTTGACATCTTCTCTACTTATAAAACATATTATATGTACAAAATACCTAACTATATATAAAATATTCAAATAATTTTTTACTTTTTCACATGATGAAAAATAATATATTTTAAAAACATATACTATATCTCTTCACTATGTTTCATTTTAACTATTTTAATTTTTTTATTATATTTCTTTTGTTGGATAACTTATCAAAACAGTTTTTTACATTATTTCATATATTAAGTTTATTAATTCATCTGATGATTTATATAAAAATGACAGAGTAATACTTTTAGCAATTATTAATTTTTTAAAGTCAATTTTCCAAATTAGTATTTATACCTTTTTCTTCATATTTTTTACAACATCGAATTATATTCCATAATAAAAAGGCATCTATAAAGGATACCTATAAACCACTTAATACTATTCCCACTCGGATAGTAGTTTTTAATATAAAACATATTTATTCACATATCGCATACTATTTAACTATTTTCACAATGTTTTATCTCAATTATATTGACTACATGGACTAGTGGTATCAAAATGGTAGCAAGTAACATCTATTCTATTGTTGCGATTTACATGAACATATATACTCACATATTAAATCCAATTATTTCAAAATTTTAACTGTTTTAAGAAAAAATGCTGCTAAAGTAATTTGAATAGTAAAGCAACAAAAAGATTAAAAAACAGCGAAATTTTTATTATCGTTCTTATGTTTTCAGAGGTTCAGATAATTTACATTATGAGAAAGTAGGTAATGAA
>CAJUOS010000079.1 GCA_910588075.1 uncultured Erysipelotrichaceae bacterium
CTTCTTTTTATCTAATTCAATAATTCCTATCTCTTATTTCTTTATTTCATAAATAAAATCTATATTTAATATGAAAAAAGACACTTTTTTTATAAAAGTGCCTTTTATTCACATCAATCATTTTATTCATCTAAACAAATAAGTTCATATTCACGATTTCCTACTCCAATTTGTGCTGCTGCTTCTACTGTATGAACACCATTTCTTGACTCTATTCTTTCCAATAAATGTTCTTTTCCTGGATCATTACTCTTATATACTAAATCCAAACAAGCTTGATCTAAAGCAACAGGATCAGTAGAACATAAAATACCTATATCAGCAATTGCAGGATCTTCTGCTACTGCACAACAATCACAATCTACAGACATATTACACATAACATTAATAAATACAATATTTTCTTTAAAATAATCAATAATTGTTTGAGAAGCATCTGCCATACTTTCTAAAAAAGAATCATGATCTGATGTCCACATATCTTCTGGCACACCAACTCCATGAATATATGCTTTCCCATATGAAGAAGCTAATCCAATAGAAATATTTTTTAAAGCTCCTCCAAAGCCTCCCATTGGATGTCCTTTAAAATGTGATAATACCAACATAGAATCATAATGATGAATATGATCACCAACATAATTCACTTTTAATTGCATTCCATTTTTAACTTGAAGTTCAACTTCTCCTTCTTCATCTAGAATATCAACAGTTGCAATATCAGTCCATCCATGTAACTTCATTGTTTCCCAATGATCTTTTGTTGTATTTCTTTTTCCTTCATATGCTGTATTACATTCCACAATAGTTCCATTAACATGTTTAATAATCTTTTCCATAAATAAAGGTCTTAAAAAATTTTGATTACCAACTTCACCTGAATGTAATTTTACAGCCACCTTTCCAGGTAATGAGATATTTAAGATATCATACATTTTTATCATTGCTTCTGGTGTGATTTCATGAGTAAAATATACTTTTGATTTAATCATTATCAATTCCTCCTTTTCTTCATTATAGATGATGAAGTTAACTCTAAGTCAAGAGTTTATAAAAAACAACTAAGTTTTATCTTAGTTGTTTTTTATATCTTTCTTCAATATTTTTATATTCTTTAATACCTCCAACATACTTTGTAGCTGGACGGATAATACGATTAGAATACAATTTATTTTCTATATTATGAGCTATCCATCCTACTGTTCTACCAACAACAAACAATAAAGTATATAAATCACTTGGAATATTTAACATATCATAAACAAGACCACTATAAAAATCTACATTTGTAGAAACATGATTCCCTTTACGTTTATAAATTTCTTCGATAGCTATTTTAGCAAATCTTTGATAAAAATAAAACTCATCAATTCTTCCTTTTTCTTTAGCAAGTTCTAAACATTTTTCAGATAATATTTCACTTCTTGGATCACTTAATGTATATACAGCATGTCCAATCCCATAAATCAAACCACTATTATCATTAAAATCTTTATCCAAAATACGACAGACTATTGATTGAATTTGCTCATCAGTAGCATGAACAGATATTTCTTGAATAGCAAGTTCCATTTGTTTTTTTACTGCAAGATTTGCTCCACCATGACGAGGGCCTTTTAACGATCCAATTGATCCAGCAATAGCACTATAAATATCAGTTCCTGTTGATGAAATAACAACATTTGTAAATGTAGAATTATTTCCCCCACCATGATCAGCATGTAAAACAAGGGCAATATCTAAAACTTCAGCTTCTTTTTCAGTAAACTTTCCATCATCTCTTAATAATGATAAAATCATTTCAGCAATACTATAATCTTTATTAATATGATGTATAAATAAACTTTGTTCATCAAAATAATGAACCTTTGTTTGATAAGTATAACATACAATGCTTGGAATTTTAGCAATAATACTAATTCCTTTTTCTAAAGTTTCTTTTATATCAATACTATCTGCATTTTTATCATAATTATACAACATCAAAACTTCTTGCTGTAATTTATTCATTAAGTTCTTTGCAGGAAATCCCAAAATATTAGCTTCCAAATAATGAAGTGGAAGTTCATAATTCTCACTTAAAATTTGTTTGAAATTTTCAAACTCTTCACCATTAGGTAAATATCCAAATAAAATTAAAAAACAAACCTCCTCAAATAAATACCTTTTTTTATTTTTATGTCCATTTAAAAAATCTTTGACATTAATGCCACGATAAAATAACTTTCCATAATCATCTTCTTTTTTACCATCAACTTTCTTATATCCTACAACATCAGATATCTTTGTCAAGCCAACAAGAACACCTGTTCCATCTTCATTACGTAAACCTTTTTTTACTGAATATGCTGAATATAATTCATTTTTTATATTATTTTCTTTTAATGATTTATCAAAAAACTCTTGAATTTGACTTTTCATTATTTCACCCCTTTTCTAATAATAGATACATTGTACCATAAAGTTGTATAATTGTATACAAAATTATAAGTTATTATCACTACAAAAAAATAATCATTTCGTTAAGAATCAATCCATCCAAAATATTGACAAGCATATTGAATTCCATCATCAATATTATCCTTTGTAACAAATGTTGCTTTTTGTTTTAATTCATCACATGCATTTCCCATAGCAATACAAGTCCATTGTTTTTGAAACATAACTAAATCATTATAATCATCACCAAAAACAACAACATCTTCTAAAGCTCCTCCCACTTTTTCAATCATTCTTTCAATTCCTTTTTCTTTTTCATCATGTTGAAAAGTCAAATATGAACTAACAAAACGTATATGTCCTAATGAATCTAATAATGTGAGTTGCTTTTCTTCTTTTTGGGATACTGATATATATATTTTATAAATATGAGCAAAATCATTATATGATTTATCTTTCTCTAAAAAATAACGTGTTGGCTCTTGTCTAAAACCTACTTGTTTAATAAAATTATCATTAACCATATGAACATCTATACTATCATCTGTCGATATAATAATCCCATATCCTTTTTCTTGGGCTTCATGACACAACGCCACAGCCTTTTGATGATCTAATGGTCGATTCTCTAATAGTTCATTATGAATAGTAAGAGCTGCTCCACCATTACTTACAATGTGAGAAATACCTGCTTCACGAGCAAAATCTTTTGTTTTATAATAAGCTCTCCCTGTAGCAATACATACAAAATGACCATTCTCTTGTAATTTTTTTATAGTTTTTTTAGCACTAGGAATTATTTGTCCTGTTTTTTTATCAGTTAATGTTCCATCAATATCAAAAAATATATACTTTTTCTTCATACATTACCACCTCATTATTATTCTATCACATTATAACATTAAGAAGAATAATAATCACATAGACTATAGATAAGACTAACATGTACAGGAGATAAAATAATTCCTATTATTCCAAAAAAATAAAAATGAATCATCATAGAAAGTAGTAATATGAATGATGGTACTTTTGTTTGCTTATTCATAATATGGGGTTCTAGAAAACTCCTTATCACATTAATAATCAAATATAACAAAAGAATATAAAAAGCTTTTAAATACATTTTATTTATCAAAAATATAATAATTAATGGTATAAGAACAATTCCTACTCCTATAAATGGTAAACTATCAAAAAAAGCAGTTATTAATGCAAGAAGTAAAGAATGTTCCATTCTTAATACCATAAAACCAATTAATAAAATTAAAAAACATATTATCATTAGTATAAACTGACATTTCATATATATTTTTAAACTTTTTAAAAATTGATTTTTTATATAAATAAATGAATGAATAAATGAAGATGAACAGACTGATAGTATTTTTTCTTTTATTTGATCATATTCTATAACCAAAAAAAAGGAAGAAATAACAAATAAGAAAAATGACATAAAAAATTGAGGGATTAATGTGATAAAATATGAAGCATAATTCATAAAATAAATAATATATTTTTGACTATAATCATTCATAATTTGAAGATAGTCTTGATTCATTAATATTGGATAATGATTTTTAAAATATAAAACTATCTGTCTAAAAAGTGGAACAATTGTATTTTGATAAATATCTGGTATTTCTTTTATCCAATTCACACAATATATAATAGCGTATGTAACAATTATTCCTAATAAAAATGCTAAAATAAGATAAAAACATAATAATAAAGATATTCCTATGGCACTTCTTTGAATATGAAACCTTTTTTCTAAAAAATCTATAATAGGTTTAATAATAAAAAAGCATAATACTGCTAAAATAAATGGTAAAAAAACATGAAACATATATTTTAAAATGAAACAATATATTGCAATTAAACATAATATATAAATTTTTTTCATTCTATCACCTTATAAAAATATATGTTTAAAAATTCAAAAAAAGCCCTAAAAGTAACTTATTTAAAAAAGTTATTTGAATAAGAACAAGAAATCTTTCAAAAGAAAAAAACGGAATAATCTTATTCCGGCTCTATAATATAACTGGAGGATTTAAATAATTCTTCAGTTTTCTTTTCTCTAT
>CAJUOS010000080.1 GCA_910588075.1 uncultured Erysipelotrichaceae bacterium
TAGAAGAACAATAGAAGATAAGAAGCAATATCAAGCTATAAGATATTGCTTTTTTAATTTTCATAGAACATATTTTTATGTTCTTTTTTATTATTTCCATATATTAGTAAATTGTTAATATTTTAAACAAATTTAAAAAATAAAAATAAAAAAATCTATAAAAAGAACTATACATAAAGGGTGAAAAGTTATATAATAGTGGTACGAAATGTAATAGAATGTATTGAAGTGTTATAAAGTGGGTGAATATGAGGTGTTTTTTGGAGAATATAGACATAACATTGATGCAAAAGGACGTTTAAGTGTTCCTGTAAAGATGCGTAATCAATGTGGAGAAAGTGTATTTGTAACAAGAGGAAATGATGGTTGCTTAGCTTTATATACCCAAGAAGGGTGGGAAGACTACTATCAAGAACTTCAAGCTTTACCTCAAAAGAAAAAAAGCACTCGTACTTATATACGTCTTATTACTTCTCGTGTTAGTGAATGTGAATTTGATAAGCTTGGAAGAATAAATATTCCTCTTGTCTTAAGACAAGAAGGACATTTAGAAAAAGAATGTGTTATTGTTGGAGTTGGAGATCATGTTGAAATTTGGAATAATGAAGCATGGGATCAATTCTATGATGATAATAAAGATAGCTTTGATGATATTTCTGAAGGATTAGATGATTTTGAATTATAAAGGAGATTAAAATGTTTCATCATAAAAGTGTATTATTACAAGAAACAATAGAAGGACTTCATATTAAAGAAGATGGTATTTATGTAGATTGCACACTTGGTGGTGGTGGACATAGTAGTGAGATTCTTAAAAGATTGACAACTGGGCATCTTTATTGTTTTGATCAAGATCAAGTAGCTATTGATGCAGCAAGAGAGAAATTATTAAATATTTCAGATAATTTTACTATTATTTATTCAAATTTTAAAAATATAAAAAATGAATTATCTAAATATGGTGTGAATAAAGTTGATGGAATTGTATTTGATTTAGGAGTTTCATCACCACAATTTGATGATGGTGAAAGAGGATTTAGTTATAATTATGATGCTAAATTAGATATGCGAATGGATCGTTCACAATCATTAAGTGCTTATGAAATTGTAAATACATATGATTATAATGATTTGGTTAAGATTCTTTATAAATATAGTGATGAAAAATTTGCTAAACAAATAGCAAGAAGAATTGAAAAACATCGTGAAAATAAGGCGATTGAAACAACTTTTGAATTAGTTGACATTATCAAAGAGGCTATTCCAGCTGCAGCAAGACGTAAGGGAGGACATCCTGCTAAAAGGACTTTTCAGGCTTTAAGAATTGCTGTTAATGATGAATTAAATGTTTTTGATACAGCATTATCAGATGCTTTAGAAATCTTGAATGTGAATGGAAGAATAGCTGTTATTACATTTCATTCTTTAGAAGATAAAATTTGTAAATATACATTTAATGAAGTTACAAAAGAACCTGATTTACCTAGAGGGATTCCAATCATTCCTAAAGAAATGCGTCCAAAATTTAAAAAAATAACAAGAAAACCAATTATTGCAAGTGAGGATGAATTAAAAATAAATCATCGCTCTCATTCAGCAAAATTGAGAATTATAGAAAGGGTATATGAAAATGAAGACAGATAGAAAAGAAACAAGATTTGAAAGAATTGCTAAACGATTTTTAATGGTTATTTTTGCAATATTTATTATTGGTGTAGTGGGTTTAAGTTCTTATGAATCAAGTTTGAATATTGATTCTCAAAATATTGAAAAAGAAATTGCAACACTTGAATCTGATATTGATGGATTGAATATGAAAAAACAAGAATTAGAATCATTTTCACGTATCGCTTCGATTGCAGAGAAAAAAGGATATACATATAAACAAAATACTGTTACTGCCGCTGTTGAAGGAGTACAAGCTGAATAATGGCAATTAAAAAAAATAATAATAAGAGTGCAAGGATTATTTTGGTTATCTTTGCACTCGTTATTGTATTACTAGTTTCTAATGTTGTTTATTTAGGAGCAACTGGTAAACATTTTGTAAGTGGAAATGATATTAAGGAATATGCAGATAGTAGAGGCGGAGGACAGAAAGAACAAATATTGTATGCCAAAAGAGGTAGTATTTATACCAGTGATAAGGAAGTTGTTGCAAGTGATGTTAAAAAATATAAATTATATGCAGTTCTATCTGAATCAAGATTAACTGTGGATAAGAAACCAGCTTATGTTGTAGATAAAAAGAAAACTGCTAAAGAATTATCTAAAATTATTGGAATGAAAGAAAAAGATATTTTAAAGCGTTTGAATAATAAAGGTTATCAAGTTGAATTTGGAAAGTATGGTAATAATTTATCTTCATTAGTTAAAGATAAAATTGATGCTTTAGAATTACCAGGATTAGAGTTTGAAGAGCTTATTACACGTAATTATCGTTATGGAGATTTTGCTTCATATGAGGTAGGATATGCACAGTTAGTTAAAGAAAAAACAACACAATATATTGTTGGACAGATGGGAATTGAAAAAACATATAATGATCAATTAACAGGAAAAGATGGAAAAAAGGTTTATTTGGCTGATTCTAGTAACCATATGTTACCTAATGGTGTTATAAATCAAGTTGATCCAGTATCAGGTAATGATGTGTATTTAACAATTGATAGTGATATTCAGACAGAGTTAGATATTCAATTAAAAAAACTAGCAGATGAAATGAGTGCAACCAAAGCAACATGTGGAATAATGGAAGCAAAAACTGGAAAGATACTTGCTATAAGTAATTATCCATCATTTGATCCAAATACAAAAGATATGGAAAATTATACAGATTTATTTTTTAATGAAGCTGTTGAACCAGGCTCTGTTTTTAAATCTTTTGTTTATGCAAATGGTTTAACTGATGGAACATTAGATGTGAAAAAGAAATATAAATCTGGAAAATATAATTATACAGTCAATGGAAGACTTATTCATGCGATTAAAGACCACAACCAAGGTAAAGGTTGGGGAAATATAACTTATGAACAAGGATTTTATAGATCAAGTAATACAGCCATTTGTTATATTTTAGATCAATTTATTGATAAAGAGTCGTTAATACAAGATTTTGCTGATTTACAATTATTTAAGACAAGTACAGTTGATGGTATTAAATCTTCATCAGGAGTAGCTGGTTTTAGAGGAACAAATAAGAGATTAGAGTGGTTAACAACTGGATTTGGGCAAGGTTCAACAGTAACTGGATTACAATTATTGAGAGGGTATAGTGCTTTTGCAAATGATGGAAAAACAGTTGAGCCATATTTGGTAGAAAAGGTTGTAAGTCCTGAAACTAATGAAGTTGTTTATCAAGCTCAAACAAAATATTCTAAAAAAATATATTCTACTGAAGCTGTTAATCAAATGAAAGATTTAATGAGTGGTGTTGTGAATAAACAAGGAAGTACAGGATATAAATACCATATGGATGATATTCATTTAATTGGTAAAACTGGGACAGGACAAGTACCAAAAGATGGTGGGTATATGAAAGATTTTAATACTCATGGTTTTGTTGGTTTAGCTCCGTATGATGATCCACAAATTGTTATTGTAGTATGGTATCAAAACAGTATTTCTGGAAGTACATCTGTAAGTAATATGGTTAAAGCTGTGACAAGAACTGCTTTAAATAAATTAAATACTCAACCAACTAAAAAAGTGGAAACATCTACATATGTTTTAGATTCTTATTTAAACCAAAGTGTTCAATATGCTCAAAACATTCTTACAAAACATCAATTAACACCATTAGTTATAGGAAATGGTAAAACAATATTGAATCAATATCCCAATGCACAAATAGAAGTTTCAGCAAAATCGAGGGTATTTTTACAGACAGATGGTTCGACTATAACCATGCCTTCAATGATAGGATGGTCACGCAAAGAAGCACAAGCTTTTGCAACTATGGCTAATATTGATATTGAATTTAATGGAATTGGAAATATATATAGTCAAAGTGTTTCTAAAGGTGTAAAATTAACACCAAATCAAAAAGTTAAAGTTCATGCAAAATAAGGATAAGGAATTTATCCTTATTTTTTATTAGCGAAGCAAATACCACGTGCTATGCGCGTGGTGAGGTTTTAGCTT
>CAJUOS010000081.1 GCA_910588075.1 uncultured Erysipelotrichaceae bacterium
AAATTGTACATTCTTAAGTGAGCAAATTTGTACATTTTTAGATTGACATTTATATCTAATGAACCCATTGTCTATATTGTTCATATTCATCATTTGGAATATTCAATGCTTTCATTGCTTCTTCTATATTTAAGTTTAAATTCTTCATTAAACTTTGTATAGATAGAATTGTACTCTGTTGTTTTCCTAAAAGAATCCCTTCCCTTTTTCCTTGTTCTTTTCCCATTTCTCTCACTTCATCAAATATCTTACACATCTTCTCTATCCCTTCCTTCTCTTCTTTATAATATCTGACTTCCTCCCTTAATTCTTTATAATACATCTCTCTAGGATCTTTACTTTTCAAATCTCTCATTAGTCTTCCTAGTCTCGTCTCTTCTTCATTTCTTCCATTCACATAGATGATATGTGTCCCATCTTCAAACTTCTTCCCATTCTCTTCTATCCTTCTCTCTATGTGATAAATAGGCAGTCCTTCTCCTATCACATCATTCTCTGTTATAAAGATGATATAGATCTCTGGTATCTCTTTCCATTCTGTCCCTTTCTCTGTTACATTCGTTTTCAATGCACTTGCATGATATCCTGCTCTTTTCCCTATGGCTTGACTATCCTCTCTTTGTATCTCTATATCTATATATCTTCCTTTATCATCTGCTATATACATATCTATGATAGCTGTTCTTCCTTTGATATTATCCAGTCTATGCTGAATATTCTTATCGATGATTCTTATATCATGATCAAGGATAATATCCAAGAGAAGTTGAACACACTTGTCATTTTGAAAGACGATATTCATAAAATCATCATCAAAGAGAGACAGCTTTGAAATCCTATGAAGATAGTCAGTATTCATATCCAAAACACTATTCATATTTCATCACTCCCATTCATATATTTGAATACTTTTTATAGTGAGATACAGTGATGAAATCTTTAACATATTATAGCATAAAGCAAATATTTATACAATGCTTTTAGCAATTATTTATAAAAAAAGAATAACTCATTTTTAAGTTATTCTTCATTAATTTTTATTATTTCTAAATTCATTTCATAATGATTTCTTGGTATAAAAGCATCATTATATTCTACTTCTCCTGTTTGATTATCATATGGATCTCTTCTTAAATATTTTTTAGGAGGATAGAATTCACATTGAAACTCGCTTGCACATGGAATTCTAAATGGTTCTAAATGCCCAAAATAAAATTCTCTACGCAATGTTGATTGATGACGATAAGCAGTTCCCCCAAATGAACAGTCTGCATACAACCATCCATATGGAGCAATATAAAATTGAGCCCAGTCATGATTTCCAATTATTTCAGGTGTTGCATAAAGTCCAGCTTGCCATCTAGCAGGAATTCCAGCAATTCGACACATTGTTATAAATAAAGTAGCTTGTACTCCACAATCACCTTTCATACTTGTTGCTACATACTCAACTATTGGTGGTAAAGTTATATATGTTCTCATAAATGAATACATAATATGACTTGTAATATAGTTATATATCTTTTTAGCTTTTAAGAGAGGATTTTTTTCATCTCCTATGACTTCTTGAGTTAATGCTTTTAAATAAGGTGAAAAAACAATATGTGGTGCCTTTTCTTCTAGATATTCTTGAGGATGCTCCTCTGATACAATATTTGAATCAAGTTCTCTATAAATTGAATGATTTATAAATTCATACTCAACACTAAATTCTTGTCCTTTTTTCAATGGTTCTTCAAAATAAACACATCTGTGCTTACATTTTGAATCATTAACCAAATGTGCTTCAGGTATAGTTTTTATTATCTTAAAATCTTTAACTTGAGCATATTCAATAGGAATAGGTAACCATACACGAATAGTCTTTCCAATTTCTTCATATTCCTCTTTCATTTTCAATGAAACCTTTACATGAATTTTATAAGACAATTCTCCTTTATCTTTCATTTCTGTAATCACTTGATCTAATAGCTCATATTGTTGATAAGATATAACTTCTTTATTTCTTAAAGCATAGTTATTTCTTGTTTTTATTAAATTATCATAAAAATCATTTTTAAACATCATAGTGCCTTCAATAAATAAAAATTCAAAAGCATTGTCTTTAAACAAAGCATCAAATTCTTCTTCTTGAAAATTAGAAATTTTATCTTTTAATATATCTAAGGCTTGTTCTCTTGTATAAATAAATTCTTCTTTTAAATCATCTAAAATATTTTTTTCTAAGATTAATCTTTCTTTAAGTTGAGAAGGAATATCCTTTTGTATTCTCAAATTAATCATTTCTTTCATTAATTCAAATTGACCATTCCACTTTAATTTCATTAAATCCTCTGGTAATGGTATAGATAAAACTGATAAATCCATAATAAATCACCTCCTCACCATTATAACACTTCTATTCAATAATAATAAATAAAAAAAGAACATTTATTCATGTTCCTTTATAAAAAAGCTTTTAATTCTTCAAGATATTTTTCAGAAATCTCTTCAAAATCATTAACACAACTTCTTAATTTCATATCAATATTATTTTCTTTATTGAGTAAATGAGTAACTGTCATAATAGCTTGATTACATCCTTCTGTTAACATTTTCGCAATCTTAGCATCATCAGTTAACATTGTCTTTAATTCAATCATAGATTCTAACATAAACTTTTGTTTAATCTTATCATCTACTTGAGGAAATTGTCTTTGAATCTTTTCTTTTAAATCTCCATAAGCTTTTCTTTGATGAATAACAATATCTCTTAATCTTGCATTTTCTATCTTATCAACCAAATGATCAATTGCTATCATCCCCATATTAATACCATTCAATAATTCTTCTATACATGTTTCATTATTCATATTTTATCACCATATATAGTTTTATCATATTTTAAAAATTCATACATATATTTTCTAACTTTATCCATCCAACATGATTTTGATATATAGCATATACATATTGATCATAAACACCAATAACCTTAATTTTTTGATTCTTTTTTACAGATAACATATAATCAGTATAATCATCTAAACAGTACACCTGATTATTTTTTTGATATAAAAATTCATTTTTAATTTTTAAAGTTTGATGTGTTTCTTTTTGTGAACATAAACTAAACTGATTTCCTTTTTCTAAAACAGTAACTTCAAAATATGGATAAGCAATTTTATGAATATCTTCTTGATGATTCATAATATTTTTAATTGTCATCGCTTCTGGTAATGGTTGCACATACTTTGTATCAAATGATATATGACCTTGATATGATGTAATAATGAAAGCATTCAATTGAGAAATACTTTTCACTCCTGTTCCACCATCAATGCAAATAATCTTTTTTTGTTTATCAATAAGAATATCATTATTAATATATTTCTTAAAATAATTAGATGTTGGTAAATGACCAACAATAACCATTTCATCTAATATATGACCATGTTCATAAAAATGTTGCATTTCTAACAATGATGATAATGAACAATTTTCATAATCTTTTCTTTTTTCTACTCCCGCATGAACAAATAAAAAGTCATTAAATTTTAGTGTTACAGGTAAATGAGAAATATATTTTAATTCACTTTTAAGATATTCAGCAATCTTTTTTTGTATTCCTAATAAAGTTTCTTTACCATTATCTAAATGCAAACGATGATAGACATCTCTAATACAGCCATTTGATGATACTCTTTTCAAATATAATGGAATTTGATGAGCCAATTCTGGCTCTAATAATAATGCGCATAATGCCCATTCACAATTTCCAGTTAAAACAAAAGTTTTTTCATTTTTATCTAATTCTTGAATAAAATGAATTGTATCAATAACTTGATCCCCTTTTTCAACAAAATCTCCAACTATAACCAAATAATCATTTGGAGTATATTGAACCTCATGTAATAATGCTTTAAAACGATCTAAATGTCCATGAATATCACTTATAACTATCATTCTATAATCTTTATTTTCTTTCTTTTTTAAATGAATTGGAGCTATCATCATATCACTTCCTTTACATTAGTATACATGATTTTAAAAGAAAAGGGTATATTAAAATATTGTGAGCCTAGAAGGTCGCTATAAAATATCAGGGGGAATG
>CAJUOS010000082.1 GCA_910588075.1 uncultured Erysipelotrichaceae bacterium
ATATAGAATATGAATATATGACAAATGGTGCACTTTAAATTTTAAAAAAGAGAAAAACAAGAATTGTACTTTTGACAACTCTTGTTTTTTTTATAATTAACTCAAATCTTCGCCATTACTTGCTATAACTTTCTTATACCAATCATAAGAATCTTTTTTACTTCTTTCTAATGTTCCATTTCCTTCATTATCTCTATCTACATAAATAAATCCATAACGTTTTTTCATTTCTCCTGTTGTAAATGATACACAGTCAATACATCCCCATGGTGTATATCCCATTAAATCAACACCATCTTCTTCAACTGCTTTTTTCATTTCTTTAATATGTTCTCTTAAATAGTCTATACGATATGGATCATGACAACTTCCATCCTCTTCTTTAACATCAATTGCTCCAAAACCATTTTCTACAATAAATAATGGCTTTTCATATCTCTCATAGAAAATATTTAAAGCATATCTTAATCCCTCTGGATCAATAGCCCAACCCCAATCAGAGACTTTTATAAATGGATTGGCAACTGAATGTTCACTAGAACCATCTGTTGCTGTAGAAACATCATTATGAACTGTGGAATCAACTGTATTTGTCATATAATATGAAAAACCTATATAATCTACAATTCCTTCTGATAATATTTTCTTATCTTCTTCAGTAATACCAATATCGAATCCTTTTCTTTCAAACATTTTCAATGTATATGCTGGATAATGTCCTCGACATTGTACATCACAAAAGAAAAAACGATCATGCATTTGTTTCACAGATAATACCATATCAGATGGTCGACATGAATATGGATAAATAGGTACCATTGCTATCATATTTCCAATTTGAAAATCAGGATTAATTTCTTTTCCAGCTTTAACAGCCAATGCACTAGCAATTAATGTATGATGTCCACATTTATACATAGCTTCTTCTGGATTATCATAATCTCCAAAGTGTGCTCCACTATTTGTCCAACCAAAAATATCATTTTTAAAATTCATTTGATTATTGATTTCATTAAATGTCATCCAATATTTGACTTTATCTTTATATCTTTCAAAACAAACCTTAGCAAATTTAATAAAGAAATCAATTGTTTTTCTATTCATAAATCCACCATATGTTTTTGCTAAATGATATGGCATTTCAAAATGAGATAAGGTAATAACAGGTTCTATTCCATATTTTAATAATTCATCAAACACATCATCATAAAATTGCAATCCTTCTTCATTAGGTTCTTCTTCATCACCTAATGGAAAAATTCTTGTCCACGCAATAGATGTTCTAAAACATTTAAAGCCCATATCTGCAAACATGGCAATATCTTCTTTATAATGACCATAAAAATCAATTCCAACATGATTAGGATAATATTTTCCTTCTTCTACTCCATCTGTAATGATACGAGGTACTCCATGTGCTCCAGCTGTCATAACATCAGCAACACTATATCCTTTAGAAGTATTTAATACGCCTCCCTCAAATTGATGAGCAGCTAAAGCTCCACCCCATAAAAAATCCTTACTTAAAGCCATAATTGTCCTCCTTTAATATTATTTATCTATATTTATTATACACATTTTCTTCATAAAAGAAAAAACATTTCCTTGAATAAAATAATCTATTTGTATAACTCATAAGCTATATATTCTTTATCAATATGATAACCCAATGTCTTTGCTAAATGAGCAGATACTTGATTGTGAGCATCCCAGCTTGGATATAAATTTCTTTTTAAACATTCTAATATAAGCTGTGCAGCACATATACGTGCTAATCCTTGCTTACGATAGTCAATATGTGTATCTATTTCTATCTCTATACCTTCTCTATATCTTGAATAAGAAGATGCTCCTGAAATAAGTTGATTATCTTTGACAATAACAACACCTATACCTAAATTCTGATAAGATTGATAATTTTTATATTGAGAAACAAAGTCATGACACCAAGATTCTTTTTGACATTCATTATATATATCTTTATCTATTAATTTCATTTGATATTGTTGTGGTAAATGTGAAACAATGTTTTCTAGTTGTTCAATACAAAATATATCTTTTTCTTTTTTGAAAGCATATCTTGTAATCTTTTTTATATTCTTTTGATATTTTTCTTCAATAAAACTTTGCCATTGTTGATGACAAGGAATCACAATCATAAAATCTTTCTCAATTATAGATAACATATCTTCATTTACTGTTCCTGCAACATAACAAAAATCTCCTAATATGGCTATTGCTGATTGAGGATTATCTAAGTCATCTACATATATTTTTCCCATTATTTTTTGTAAACAAGATGTTATCATAGTGGCATTATAATTTTGAAATAAATATTCAACTTTTGTTGTATCTTGACATTGATAAATCATTATTTAAAAACCCTTGTTGCCTCAACTGCTTTTTTCCAGCCTTCATAATTTTGACATCTTTCCCTATCATCCATATTTGAATGGTATGTTTGCGTAATAGAATGCAAGGCTTTAATTTCTTGATGATCTTTCCAAAATCCCACAGCAAGTCCAGCTAAATAAGCCGCTCCTAAAGCCGTTGTTTCTTTAACACGAGGAATCATAATATCAGTATTTAAAATATCACTTTGAAACTGCATTAAAAATGTATTATTCGTTGCTCCACCATCAACAAACAAATGATCTAATGTTAAATGAGATTCTTCTTTCATTGTTTCAATAACATCTTTACTTTGATAAGCAATAGATTCTAATGCTGCTCTTGCAATATGTTCTTTCTTTGTTCCTCTAGTTAAACCAAACATTGTTCCACGTACATCATTATCCCAATAAGGTGTCCCTAATCCTACAAATGCTGGTACTAAATAAACTCCTTCATTATTCTTTAAACTTCTTGCTATTTTCTCACTTTCAGAAACATTTTGAAAAAATTGAAGTCCATCTCTTAACCATTGCATAACACTTCCAGCTACAAATACCGAACCTTCCAAAGCATAAGTAACCTGACCTTGAATTCCCCATGCAATTGTTGTTAATAAACCTTTTTGAGACATAACTGGTTGCTCTCCAGTATTCATCAACATAAAGCATCCTGTTCCATATGTATTTTTTACATCACCATTTTCAAAACAAGTTTGTCCAAAAAGAGAAGCTTGCTGATCTCCAGCAATTCCACAAATAGGTGCTTTAAAATGAATACCTGTTAATAATGTTTCATCACTATATCCATATATACAAGAAGAATCTTTCACTTCTGGTAACATAGATTTTGGAATATTGAATAATGCTAAGAGTTCATCATCCCAAGTCAAATCATATATATTATAAAGCAATGTTCGTGAAGCATTTGAATAATCAGTAACATGAACTTTTCCACCTGTTAATTTCCAAACAAGCCATGTGTCTATTGTTCCAAATAAAAGATGGTCTACATCTTCATTCACATGATCCAATATCCATCTTATTTTACTAGCACTAAAATAGGGATTAATTAACAATCCTGTTTTCTTTTGAATAAAATCACTATACCCTTCATGAATAAATTGCTCACATATTTCTTGTGATTGTCTAGATTGCCATACAATAGCATGATAAACAGGTTGCCCTGTCTTTTTATTCCATACAACTGTTGTTTCTCTTTGATTTGTAATTCCAATTCCTTTAATTTGTTGAGGGTTAATATTATTTTCAATAAATAAACTTTGTACTACTTCAATCACTGATTGAAATATTTCCATTGCATCATGTTCTACCCAACCTGAATGAGGAAAGTATTGCGTAAATTCCCTTTGTGATACATACCTTAAATTTCCATTCTTGTCAAATAAAATTGCTCTTGTACTTGTTGTTCCTTGATCAATAGATAATATATACTCTTCCATAAAATTTCCTCCTGTGTTTATTATACCATAACTTTTTACAAAAAAAGAACAATCATTGAACCAATGTCATTAAGTTAAGATGACAATATTTGAACCAGAAGTTTATATCAAATAG
>CAJUOS010000083.1 GCA_910588075.1 uncultured Erysipelotrichaceae bacterium
TCATGTTATTCTGGTGTGTTGGTATTCATGGAAACAACATGGTATCTGCAGTTAAGGAGGCAATTTTTACTCCAATGATTGTTGAAAACATGGAAGCTTTTGCTAAAGGTAAAGAAGCTCCAAATGCTATCAACATGACAATGATGCAGGTTTTTGGAGAATGGGGAGGATCTGGTGTTACTTTAGCATTAGTTATTGCAATCTTCATTTTCAGTAAACGTGAAGATAATAGAGCTATTGCTACATTATCAGTAGTACCAGGTTTATTCAATATCAATGAAACTATGGTATTTGGTATTCCATTAGTATTGAATCCAATTTTAGATATACCTTTTATTTTTACACCAGTTGTTACAGTTTTAGTTGGTTATATCTTAACAGTTATCGGATTCTGTCCAAAAGTTGTTGTACAAGCTCCTTGGACTTGTCCGCCAGTTTTACAAGGTTTCTTGGCTACAGGTGGAAATATTATGGGTGCAATTTCACAATTAATTGTTATTGCAATCGGTGTGATTATCTATGTACCATTCTTATTGGCTTATGAAAAGTATCAAAACAGACAAGCAGTTGAAGGATAATCAAATGAGGAACGAAATTATCGTTCCTTTTTTTATAAAAATAAGTTGATAAAGTTTTTTCAAATTTTTTAAATATTACAATTAAATCTTGAGAATAAAATTCTTTTATTTATAAAATGATTTTTCTTTCTTCCTTTTTATACTATTATAAAAAAGGATAAATATATCTGTAATAATTTATAAAAAACCATTGGTTATCAAATAGAAAACCAATGGATGCTTATTGCCAATAAAGTTTATCATGATTTGTCAAAAATATTTTAAGGAACTTTATTGACAGTTATTATTTTAAGAAAGTTTTATTGGAAGTTCAATACAATATAAGAAGATTGAATAGTTTATTCAAAATAATAGTTAAGGAATAGAATTCTTTAAATAAGTTCATCATGTAGGAAAAGAGTGAGATTATGATAATTGAAAATTTAATAAATGAAAATAATTTAACAGAAACAGAAAAGCATTTGGCACATTATTTATTAGATAAGAATAATGATTTAGAAGGTATAACAAGTACAGAATTAGGAAAAAGAAGTTTTACTTCACAACCTGCTGTAACACGTTTATATAAAAAGTTGGGATTAAAAACATTTCGAGAATTTATTTCAATCTTATTATTAGAAAGAAATGAATATTTTAAAATAAGAGATTTTTCATTTCAATCACCTATTTCATTTTGTTCTTCATATGAAGAAACACAAAAAACTATTTCTGTTCTTTATGCTCAAATTATAACAAGAACAAATTTGTTAATTGATAAAAATATGATGGTTAGGATTTGTAATAGAATATTAAATGCAACTTCAGTTGATATATATGGAATGGGGATGAATGATACATTGGCTAAACAATTTCATTTTCAATTACAATCACTAGGAATATATAGTGTTTATCAAAATGGTTTTAACTTAAATTATATCAAAAATATGCAAAATCAATTTTCAAATGTTTCTATTTTCATTCAACTATCAGAGCTTAGTACAGATACACTTCACATTCTTAATGAACTAAAGAAAAAGAATATATATACAGTTGGAATCATGGGAAAGAAATATAAGGATTTAAATATTTGTCAAGATGTTATTGTTTTTGATGATGATATGGATGATGAATTAGGATTTATGTGTTCATTCTTTGCTGCTGAATATATAATAAATGTTATTTTTTCTATGCTTTTATATAGATATCAAAAAATATAAATATTCTTTTCGATAATAATATTTGTAAATTATTTTTATGAATCATATAATAAATGAAAAGAGGTGTTTATATGGGAATAGATATTAAGAAAATGTTAGCTGATAGTTTACTAAAATTATGTGAAAATAAAAATTTAGAAGCTCTCACAATACAAGATTTATTAAATGATACAGGAATCAGTAGACAAACCTTTTATAATCATTTTATTGATAAAAATGATTTAATACATTATATTTATAATACAAAAATAGTTCCTGATTTTCATTATCAAAATATGACAATTAATTTTTATGAATCATTACTTATAACTTTTAAAAATATGCAAAGATATCATCATTTTATGAAGCAAGCATGTATGATGGAAGGTCAGAATTGTTTAAAAGATTATATATTTGAGCATTGTAAAGAGTTTGATTTAAAATGGCATCAAGTATTATATGGACATAAACCAATGCCTGATACTTTAAAGTTTGCAACAGAGTATCATGCAACAGCTTCTACAAGTATGACATTATCTTGGATTTTATCAGATATGCCTGTATCTTGTGAGGAAATAGTGAAAATGATTGTGGAAATGAGAGCTA
Source organism: uncultured Erysipelotrichaceae bacterium (assembly GCA_910588075.1). GTDB lineage: Bacteria > Bacillota_I > Bacilli_A > Erysipelotrichales > Coprobacillaceae > MGBC163490. The sequence goes on from CAJUOS010000083.1 coordinate 2,360, forward strand.
TTGGAATGGAAGTTCTATTCAAGGATGGTGAATTTCAAGGCAACCCTTATTTGAAAGATTGACAAATTTGAAAAAATGTCAATTTATTGATATATATTATTTTTTGTATATGCTTTCTTCTTTTTCTTTACTATATAATAGAATTGTAAAGAGAAAGGAGTTTTTTTATGAAAATAACTAAGAATGAAAAAGGACAAGCAGTGGCTCCAAATACAGTGTTTATGAATGAGGAATGTTTTAACAGAGATAATAAGACAAGAATTTATTGGCTGGGAGGAGGAAGTTTAATGATTCATAGTCATCAAACCAATATAATGATTGATCCAGTTTTAAAAGGTTTTGATTTACCTTTATTATATGAAATACCTATAAAAACAGATGATATTCCATATCTTGATGCAGTTCTTATTACTCATATAGATAATGATCATTTTAGTAGAGAAACATGTAGAGATATAAAAGATGTTTGTCAATTTTATCATGCTCCTAATTATGTTGCTGATGTAATGAATGAACAGGGTTTTCTAACTCAAAAACATGATATTAATGATAGCTTTTCTATTCTTGATATGAAAATCAGGTTGACACGTGCCAAACATAATTGGCAAAATGATTCAACAAAATGGCAATATCGTTATTGGGAAGAAAAAGATTATTGTGGTTACTGGATTGAAACTCCAGATGGTACAATTTGGTTACCTGGAGATTCAAAATTATTAGAAGAGCATTTACATATGGAAGAACCAGATGTTATTTTATTTGATTTTGCTGATAATGATTGGCATATAACTCTTGAAGGAGCTATTCAACTTGCTAATAGTTATCCAAATTCGGATTTGATTTGTATACATTGGGGAAGTATTGATGCTCCACATATGACACCATTCAACGGGAACCCTGAGGAACTTTATAATAAAATAATTCACCCTGAAAGAATCAAGGTTTTAGCACCAGGAGAGGTATATAGTTTAAAGAAGGGTGAGCTATGAAAAAGAGACTTTATTTAATGCGACATGGACAAACTTTATTTAATGTTCAACACAAGATTCAAGGATGGTGTGATTCACCATTAACAGAGTTAGGTAGGGAGGCAAAGAAGGCTAAGGAATACTTTGAGAAAGAACATATCACATTTGATCATGTATATTCTTCAACAAGTGAGAGGTGTAGTGATACTTTAGAAATAATTACTGATATGAAGTATATAAGGTTAAAAGGATTGAAAGAGATATTTTATGGAGAATGAGAAGGGGAAAGTGAAAGATTGAATTGTTTAACGCCCAAAGAGTGTGAAACATATTATTTACAATTTGGTGGGGAATCATCTAATACTACAAGAGATAGAATGGTGCAAACATTAATAGATATAATGAATAAAGATAATCATTGTTCTGTTTTAGCTGTTTCTCATAGTGGAGTATAAATGCTAACATAAGAATGTACAGAAATGATCATTTAAAAATGTACAAAG
>CAJUOS010000084.1 GCA_910588075.1 uncultured Erysipelotrichaceae bacterium
ATATTTTAAAATAATAAGTAGTTATTGGAAGATAGCATACGTTTAACAACATTCTAAAAGGACGTGATGTTATGGCTCGTAGAGTATTCTTTAGTTTTCATTATGAAAATGATATAAATCGTTCTATGGTTGTGCGTAACAGTTGGGTAACGCAAGGAAAAGAGGCTGCTGGGTTTATAGATAAAGTAGAGTTTGAACAAATTAAACGTCAAGGCGAAAAAGCTATATGTAATTGGATTGATAAACAGTTAGAAGGAACATCCGTTACGGTTGTTCTTATTGGTGCCAAAACTTTAGATAGGACATTTGTTCAGTATGAAATTTGCAAGAGTTTACAAAGGGGAAACGGTGTTATTGGTATTCATATAAATGGAATTAAGGATATGAGAACAGGGATGACATCGGCAAGAGGGAATATACATACTGTTATAGGACGGTATAATGATAACAGTCCAGCATATTTTGATTGCGTATGTAATGGAATATACGATTATATCTTGTAAAATGGATATACTAATATGGGAAGTTGGATAGAAGCGGCAGCTCGTTTTCGAAACAAGTAGATAGGAGATATATAAATTTGGAAAATAAACGCAAGCATCTGGAGTTAATTCAGAGTGTTATAACTCGTATGGCTAACAATTCGTTTATGTTAAAAGGATGGGCTGTTACATTAATATCAGGTATTTTTATTTTATCAGAACAAGATACTGATAAAATGTATTTTCTTATTGCGTATATTCCAATAATATTTTTTTGGGGATTGGATTCATATTATTTACTTCAGGAGCGTTTATATCGTTCATTATATGATAAAGTAAGGCAAATGGAGGAAGATGAAATTGATTTTTCATTAAAGTCTACTGTTCAGGAATTTAATACTGAAAAAAATAATTTTAGTAATTGTTTTTCTTCTAATACAGAACTATGGTTTTATTTGCCAGTTGCAGTGGTTTGTACAGGGGTAATTATAATTACTCATATTTGATAATGTTTGAAATGTTTATATTTTATTATCTTTTGAATTATTGAGGTTTTATTATTGCATAGTTAGAAAATTAATAATTATTTTTGATCTTGCATATAACGAATTGACTACAGAACAAAATTTGGCCATTGGTATCTCTATTGACTATGTTTCATCTGAAATTTTGAGTTCGGATGGGTTATTTTCTTATTTATAAAATCTAATAAAAATTTTAGATTTTGCATATAATAATTGATTGTTATTAAAAAAAAGTTATTAAAAAAAATTTTATTGCTTTGTGTTTTATTTAAAATTTTGTATTCAGATGTTTTATAGTAGGACAGGCAATTACGCAATTTCCTTGGCATAAACTTATTAGAGCAAATATTTTAATAAAAATGCTTGAAATTTAGTGACTATAATGCTATAATTTAACGATGAATATTTTTGCCAGAAATAATAGGTATCTATTATAAATCCTATAGACTTAATCGTAAGCGCCGAGATTTTTTTCTGGGTTTTGTATATTTTTATTCTGAGCATACATTGAGTTTTATATTTTTATGTTACATAAGCAAACAACATTTTCAGCAACATATGCTGCAAGTCTTTACAAATTATTAATATTTGCTAGTATTATAAGTGTAGAAATGATAATTGGTTATACTACTTCTAGCGATGATTATACAATGTTTTATTTGACAACACTTTGTCAATCATTTAGTAATTTCTATGACGCTAGTACATTTTTAGTTGAAAAATATTCTTTTAGAATTGTATTGCGTTCTTCGTGTATAATGATTTCCTCTGTTTTGGCTGTTTGTATTTCAATATGTTATTTAGTTACAGAAAATTCTAATAGTATTCATGTATTATTAAGTAATAAATATAGCGTTTTTATTGTAATTATATTGATTAGTTTAATTTTGTTTTGGCTTGTTGTAGATTGTTTTAGTCTTGGAATTAAATTATATGATATAGAGAAGATGCAATTTAACAAAAATGATGATGAATTATTTTCTGGGCATCAAACTAATTATCATTTTTATACCCATGGGGCATGTGATGAAATTGATTCATTTCCAGATTATTTGCCTCAATGATAAGGAGCGTTTGATATGATAAAAACTTTTGTTACTCTAGTTGCTATTGTTGTTTGTGGTATTTCTTTTGCCTATAATGATTATATGGCTTCAAAAAAGAAATATAAAAAAAATATTTTAAAAACAAAAAGTCTTGAAAATAATTTATATAATCAACTCTATTATGATAGAAGCCTACTGCAGAGGAGAGGGGCTTGGCGGTTTGGGGTAAACAATTTATTATTTTATAATGAATTGCTTAAAAATATAAAGGAAGAATCAAATATAAAACTAAAATAATTTATTTATTAGGTGGTAAGTAATGGGTGTGTCTGATTCAATTTTCTTTATATTGTCAAATAATAAAGAGGCTCAAGATTACTGGGTTAAAATTTGTATTTTGCATAATATCACAAAAAAATATTTATTGCTTACTGAGGAAATATGTGAAACTGGTCAGTTATTTTTACAACCATTGAAAGAGCATAGGGATGCTTATGATCATATTATAAGAACCTTTTCAATTGATATTAAGCAATTACCAGAAAATTTTAATAGACAGGACTATGTATTGAAAAATCTAAATAAAGCGTATGGGCATGAATATAGAGCCTTTTTTGATACTGCTGATTGGCTAACTTATAATCTTAGACAAATTATCCGTATTCGTATTGAAAGTATGAATACTACTGGACGAGTTTTATACAACAGAACTGCAAAAAATAAAATACACAAGAGCTTAAAAGAGATTGTTAATCTATTAAATATGTATCCTTATGAAATTGCTAAACAGCGTTATAATAAAGATGTTAATTTAATTAATTCCGTAAATATAATTAACTTATACAAAAAATTAATGGATACACTATATGAAATTTATAAAATAACACCATTTTAATTTATAGTTATCTTATGGTAATTAACCAGACAAATTTCTGGCATAATCAAATGATGGGTAACTATGTTTTGCTCAATGCAATATATAAAATTGTTCTAGCATAATACTAAAAATGATATTAATTATTAAAGTTCTCTGAAAAAATCTGACAATTCTCATATAGGTGTTTTATTAAAAGTAAGTTCGAAAACGATCAGAACTCAGTTTGGTAAATATTTAAAATGTAAGCACTCCGGTAAATTCTCAGCTAAATCACTAGGAATTATAATAAAATTAAATTACTCAAATAAATCTCTTTTGATAAAACTTCTGTATACCAGTAGTTTTATTTTTTTTGCCTACAAAGAAGAATAAGGGAGGCAGTGTATTTGCTTATAGTGCATTCAGAATATCTTCTCTAAAATGTCCTTAAAGACAACTTAATCCCCAAACCTCTTTTCTAAAATGTCCGCAAGAGACATTGCAGCAATCTATTGAATTTTTTGCCAACCAGTAGTATAATATTAACATACAGAAAACGCAGAAAAAATTAAAAAAAGTTTACAAAATCCCTAATATTTTCTCGACGTTTTCCGTATATAATATCAGAGGCGGTTGAAACGGTTACAAAATACTCCTTTGTTTTTAACCTTTTATTTAATCCGTTTCAGCACCTCTACTTCCTGTGTTTTTCTTCATTTGAGCCCTTCCCCCAAAAACGTACAGAAAAGCAGATGAAAAAACGGAATAAAAATAAAATAAAGATGTCAAAAGTAGATTAAGCAATAAATGAATTGTTAAGAAGTTTGTCAAAAGCATTTGGCGAAATCCAGCCCAAAGCAGAATGAGGACGAATATTG
>CAJUOS010000085.1 GCA_910588075.1 uncultured Erysipelotrichaceae bacterium
TTTATTTTTAACATTATTAAAATCATTCATATTAGTAAGGTCAAACATGGTCGATAGATCTACCACTACTTCTAAAATTATATCATTTTCTTTAGGCTGCAAATTTGCTTTATATTCATGTACAACTTTATCAATGAGAACATTATAGTCTATAATTGCTTGTTCTCCTTTGTCTTTTGGCAGTGCAATATAACATACTTGTTCTAATGGTGAATTAAATTTTAGCATAATCAACATATCTCCTTTTTTATAATATAATTGTATTTTTTTATTGTTTATTTAATCATTTTCTGATTTCATTATAATAAAATTCTTAAAAATACCTCCTGAAAGTGAGATGATTAAAATGCATGAACCTTGGAAATCCACGTCTAGACATTTGAATCCAATAATCGTATCTGTCACACATTTATTAGCAAGAAATAACTGCACTTATAATGAAGTTGATTGGATTCTAGAACAATTACAATATTGGATAAAACATCGGCGTGAACAAAATGAATATGTTACTTATTTAGATTATCAAAACGATAACAAAACAGAATGTATGGACGATGTTGTAATAACCCCCATGGATTTTGTTGATAAAAACCTAAATCCAATTTTGAAAGATGGATCACCATTTATATAGCTTTTATTAATATATCATATTTTGTCATTTTATGGTAGTCTGAACGTTAATTCGACATACTGATATACTATTCAAGACAATAAACAGTTCTGTTGACTTGTTTTGGATATATTTTTTAAAGAAAGGAATTTATAAACATGGATATTCAAAACAAAGAAACTGCTATTCATAGCGAACAGCAGTTAGAAAAATTTGATGATTCTAAAATCTTATCAGATATTGAAACACATTTAAAATCAATAGCTGATAGTCTAAACAAAATTACTGAAAATGGTCTTGAAATCTTCGAAAAAAGTTGGCGTTAAAATATTAAGGTTATGTATGTAATTAACTATTTTCTTCCAAGAACTTATACCCAGATGATGTAACATCTAAAATATCAATTAATGACGATGTTAAACTTTTTAACTCTTTTAGCTCAATTCTTTTAGTTGTTATAAGAAATCCTAAGTTATATGCGTATAAAAAAGAATGTAGTACAATTGATTAGGAATACTGTTCATTTTCTGACAATGCTTTTACTATAGATAAAATAAAATACATAAATATTCTTTAGATATATAATAATATTAAAAAACAAACTTTTAATTCCTTTTAATAAACAATTCATCAATCTAATAAGGAGTTTAGTATGAAAAAACTTATTACTATACCAGCAAAAGCAGATATAATTATAGAAACTTTTAATGATACAACATCTTTGCCTCTATGGATGAATCATTTATATAATAAAGGATTATTTTTTAAAATTATATATTATTTTTTAATCTTTATTAGATAAATTGCTACCTTTTATTGGGTTGCTTGGCGCATCATTCTGTGAAAATGATTCATAAATAATATCTGGTTCAGCAGGTTTTGTATTTAATATTGGTTTTGTGTCTGTTTTATTTGTTTGATTTTCTTCAGCCATGTAAGTTACCTCCTAAAATGTAATCTGATTAATAATAAATATCCATATCGTGTATGTAAGAATCAAAAAAATAATTGCTTTTATTATCGAACTATTCAGTTTCATTTGATATTTGTTTTTACGAATATTTTCTTTTCTATTACAAATTGTATATTCATAAAACGTATTACACATCATCTCATAATTTGCTTTGTTAATTTTTTTATATGAAAAATTATTTTTTAAAGAATTATTGTAATCTATTTGAGATTTTATATTCTCAGCAGATACTAAATAATATTTAAATTTAAAATATGATTTATAAAAATTATACATAGATAAAACTGTATAATAAACAGAAAATATCTCAAATAATAAAAATACTATAGGAAAAAATTTTAAAACAAATTGTAATTCTACCATAATATTCCATATAAACATATGACCTGTACATAACATTGTAAGAAATGTTATAGAAGTTCCTATTTTATTACTCATGGAATCTTTAAATTCAAGTTCCTTATAATATAATTCTTTATACTCTTGAAATAAATCCATGACTTTCTCCTTAGTAAAACATAGATTTATTATAATACTAATATTTATATAAGTATAGACGGAACATAAATTCGACAAAAAAGACTGATATATAAAATACATGATTAACAATGTATTTTATAGAGCGGTCTTATTTAGCTCTAAATAATAAAAAGAAAGGTTGTGATTTCATTGAACTAATTATTCTTTTACTTTATTTTTTGTTACTTTTACTGCCGTTCCATATGCAGAAACAGAAATGATATTATTTGAAAAAGAAAAAATATCATACCTAAAACCAATAACAGCATTACATCCTAATTCAATTGCTAAATCAATTATTTTTTTTAACGCTACTTTTTTTGATTCTTGTAATTTTTGTTCTAGTTTATAAGATGTTTCACCAAATATATCACTCATTTTAGCATTTAGTTCACTTAACATGCCAGTACCCATTACAACTTCGCTATTTAACAAATTACAATATTGGTTAATAATATATCCAGAAAATTGTTCACCTGTAGTTATTAGAAAATCATTTTGAAGTTTTTGTTGAAATTCGTTTTTCTCTTTAAAATCAGGATTATTTTCATATAAATCTTGTTTTGATTTAAATTTTGCATTGCAACTTGTACACCACAATTTGTTTATTTCATAATCGTTTAATTCTTTACCACATTTAGGGCAGATAATTGAAGTCATAATTTAACCTACTTTCATTTATATTTTTATAAATTATAACACAAACATAAAAAAAATACCACTCCACATGGTATAAGATTTGCGTTCTCCACAAACGCACCGTATGTCTCCACAACATACCTTTTAATAGTATGATATTCAAAACATGGATAACAGATTTAACGAAACTACAAAGTGTTGTTAATAATATAAAAAATATAGATGCTTGGGCAAATGGCTCAACTAGATTATTAAATTCAAATGTGGTAACTAATTTATCTTCTGCAATTAATGGTTTGAATTTACAACAAGCAAGGCTTGTACTTTCAACAAAGAATTTAACACAAGAACAAATGAATCAAGTTTTGGTTCAATCAGGTTTAATTGCAAGCGAAAATCAAATACAGGCTGAATTAGTACAATCTGCTTTAGCTCAGTCAAGTGTATCGGCAGAAAAGCAAAAAGCAATCTTAACAGAACTCGGTCTTATGGATGCAAAAACCAATGAAATGTTTGTATCTAAAGCATGTACAAAAGAAGAACTTTTAAATATGTTGGCGACCAAGGGTGTTACAGGAGTTAATGCTGAAGCAATTATCTCAACTTTAGGGCTTGCTGGTGCTAACAAAAAAGCCACATTGTCATTTGGTCTATTTTCCAAAGCTACATGGGCACAGGTAAAAGCACAATTAGCTTTGATGGCTGCAAATCCTATAGCATGGATACTAACTGTTGGTGGTGTAATTTGGGGAGCAGTAAAAGCGTTTGATGCACTCACTGTATCATTTGATGAAGCGGTTGAAAAGACTAAATCATCGAAAGAAGAATTAGATAAACTAATCTCCGAAATAAATGATTTAAACAATGAGCTTAAAACTACAAAAGACAGAATCGAAGAATTGCTTGAAAAAGCTAATAGTGGTACTATTTCTTTGCTTGAAGAAGAGGAACTTAATAATCTAAGGGAACAAAATGATGAATTGCAGCGTGAAATTAATCTTAAAGAAAAATTAGCCAGTA
>CAJUOS010000086.1 GCA_910588075.1 uncultured Erysipelotrichaceae bacterium
CACTTTACAAATGGTTTCATATACTCTCCTTTTCTCTTAGTAATAAACTAAAAGATATTTTTTTATATTATTATTCTAGCAGTTTTTTGTTCTATAATCTATCTTTTTATTATGATAAAAATAGGAGGATAGAAAAATGTTTAAAACAAGAATAAGAAAAAGAATAATTTTTAATGAATTTTTAGATGAATGGTTAACTATTCATAAAGTTAATGTAAAGGAATCAACATATGTTACATATTACAATCATTGTAAAAATCATATTAAACCATATTTTCAAAAGCAATATTTACAAGATATAAACCATAACATTATTCAACAATTTATTGATTACCATTTAAAATATGGAAATTTAAGAACCAAAAAAGAATTATCTGTTAAAACAGTTAAAGAATTAATAAATGTTCTTAAACTTTGCTTAAAATATGCTATGAATGAAGGATATATACAACCATTCAATTTAGAATTTAAGTTACTTAATCAAAATAAAGCTATAAATATGATGAATCAAAATGATTATCATAATCTTGTAAGTTATCTAAAAGAAAATGAGAGTTACTTTCATATAGGTATTTTGATGATGTTGAGTATGGGTATGAGAATTGGAGAAGTTTGTGCATTAAAAAACAAAAATATTAATCTTAGAAAAAAAGAAATTTATATAAATAGCACACTTCAAAGAATTCAAGATTTTGAGAACAATAAGACAAAAATTATTATCACACCAGTAAAAACAATACATTCTCAAAGAATAATACCTATACCAAATTCCTTGGTTCAGTATTTAAAACTAAAAGATGACAATTATTTCTTTCTTACACAATCTACAAGATATATAGAGCCAAGATCTTTTAGATATAAATTTAAAAAAATAATAAAAAAACTTCAAATAGATGAAGTAACTGTACATTCTTTAAGACATTATTTTGCAAGTCAATGTATAGAATTAGGTTTCGATTATAATTGTCTAAGTGAAATTTTAGGACATTCTTCTCCATCAACAACAATGAACTTATATGTCCATTGTCAGGATAAATATAAACAAGAATGTATGAATAAAATTCATATATAACATTTCAATTCGTCATATGACGAATTTTTTCTTTTAGTTTATTACTAAGAGATATTTTTTTGTGTTTCAAAGTCAACTTTAATATCACATTCTTCAGGATAAAGAATAACTTTTCCCTTTTCATAAAATGATTGTGCAATTTGCTTTGCTTGTTCTTCATTACATGCTTCAACAATAATGTTTTTAGATAAACTTTCAGTAATTGTTATAATATATTCTTTCATTTGATCACCTCTTAAATCATTGATCAAAATCAGCTAAAAATCAAGATGAATTTGTATTTAAAAATGGAATTTTTATAATAAGTTTCTATCTTGATATAAGTACTAAAAAACTTCATATATTATTCATTATATATACATCAATATTTAAATCTTTTATTTGGATCTGTTTTTATCAAATCTAAATTTTTAATCACTGTATAATAAACCACTAAACAATTTATATATACGAGATTGTATTAACTTTTAGTTTTTAAAGTGTTCAACTTTTGGGGCTCACTACATATATGTTATTGTTTCATATCATTTTCTATAAATTTTTCTTCATAAATAATTCATTTACATATAATATACAATAAAATAATAGCAATTTAATTTACTTCTTCCTATTTCCTTTCTCATAATCTTCATTATGAACAAATAGATAAAGATGTTAGATATATAGAAGATGAATTGACTTTTAAAATACCTGATAGTTGGGAATGGTCCAGAACTATATAAACGATGCAATCCAAAAAAAGGAGATATTTTATTAAGCAAGGTAGAAACAACAGGAATTCCAGTTATTATCAATATAGATCAACCTTTTAGCCTTTTTGTTAGTAGTATTTTGCTGAAATTTAATAAAAATTAATTGTTTATCTTATTACTTAGTTTCCATAATCTTTTATATATCCCATCACTCTTAAATTGGATTAATTTTAAATCTCTAAGATTTTGTAAAACTTGCCTTATCTTTGAATCAATAGAATGATTTTTGGGATATATCATTTTTAATTCATCAATATGATCATACATTTGCTGTAAAGTAAACTCATCTTCTTCAAATCTATCAATAATATTAAATATAGCTTTTTGCCAACCAGATAAATGTTCAACATCAATTTGATCTAATGAAAAAAGTGGAACTAATAAATCTATTTCAGAAGTATCTATTCTTAAATTTCGAACTGTTCTTTGAATAGAAGATGTTTTTTCTTTTATTATCCTTTTAACTACTTTTTCTGTTGGGTTAGTATAATTTTCATTAGCAAACAAATTATTAAGAATCATTCTCTTTTGTTTTTCAAACCTTTTAGAAAGAAAATTCAAATAATTTTTCTTTAGTTCTTCAAAATCAATATAATAATAATTTAGCCAATCAAAATCTTCTTCTTTTGTAAAACTAAACTTATTTTCTATTTCTTCTAAACTTACATATTTATTATTAATTATTTTTAAATAATTATCATCTTCATATAACGTTTTATCTTTCTTTTTCCTATTTTCTTCTTCTCTAAGTAAACATAAATTAGCAAATGAACTGATAGGTAATCCTGAATACACACCATTTAAATTAAATAATTTTAAAATCTTTTTCAATGCACCTTTTGGGGCTAAGTGTTCTATATCATAATTAATATCATCATTTTGTTCATATGCTGTAAATGTCTTAGAATATATGACACTTAATAATAACTTTTCTCCTGGTCCAGGCATTTTAACCTTTCTATATTCATTTCTTTCTGTATTCATCTGACCAATCCAGTGATCTAATGTATTTTCTAACATATCTCTGGAAATATAATCAGTATAATAACTAGGGTTTAAAGAAATCTCATCAAGATTTTTATCTCCTGTACCTTTCCATTTGTTATTTAAAATATCTATTAAATATCTTTTAAAACAATTTTCTCTTAGTTTATGCTTATAATCATCATATGATTTTTTTGATTTATGTATTTCAATACTACGTCCTATTATGTTTTGATGATCATCATATGTATAATATGTATATTTAGCATTAAAGATATTAGAAATCAAGGAACATATTTGCATTTCTGTATGATAAATAACAATTGTATCATCTCTTTTGTTAAGCTTAAATTTTAAATAGGATTGCAAACATTTGTATGCTTCATCTGTAACTCGTAAGATATTACATAGAAAATCGTTTATTTCTTGATCAGTATGAAAACACTCATTTAGAATTTTTGATAAATCTTCTATTTTTGAGTTTCTATTACCTACACAAGCATTAACTAAATTAAATCCACAACTTTGAACATCTTTATCTTTTTTTACTAAACTAAATAAGTATGGATATTTATCTGCTAATAATTTTCCAAATCCAAATAATAGTTGATAAAGATTCAAGTCTTTTTCCATATATAAACTATTAACATTATATTCATCAATTTCAAAATTCTCATCTAGTAAAGATGTATAAAATTTATTAACATAATCTACTATTCCGGCTCTATAATATAACTGGAGGATTAAAATAATTCTTCAGTTTTCTTTTCTCTAT
>CAJUOS010000087.1 GCA_910588075.1 uncultured Erysipelotrichaceae bacterium
TTATACACTAAAAAAGCACACCTTATGGTGCACTTTGAATTTTAATTTAGGAAGACCTACTTTGATGTAGGTCTTTTTGGCGTTTAATTTATTATTTTTTAACTACTTAAAATCACATACATAAAATTTTCTATAAGCACACTTTACGAATTGCAGATTATAGATTATGTAAAATGGTATATTTTGCTAAATAATGTTATAATTACTTTGTATTGTTATTTAAGGAGTGATTAGTTATTATTGGGCAATTCATTAACATATTTTTAACTTTTATGGGAGTTTTTCTATCAATTTGTATATCTATTTTTTTGTGTGTTGGAGTTTATATATATTTTAAATATTTTTATTTAAGAAAAAAACAGATTATTAAGATTGAAAAAGAAAGTATAGAAAAATGTGGCATTATAGTACCAGGGGTTATAGCTTTTTTTAGTATAGTATTAATATTAATACAAATGAAATATCATTTTATAAATTTTACAGATCCAAAGGATTATTCTTTTAAAATTTTGACATTTTCAAGTATTACATATGGTTTATTACAATTTGGATTGAATTCAAGTAGTGCTAGTAAGAAAATATATTTAGGTGAAGATATTATAAAATATGTTTTTCTTGATTCAAGGGTTATAAAATTTTTGTTTACTAAGACATATAAACTGTTATTCTTATATATTGTTTTTAGTGCTGTCTTTTATAATGCATTAAATTTATCACCAATAGAAGACTTAATTGTATTTTCTAAATATGAGGAGATTATTATAAAACTAGGTGATTTCATGGAATCATTATGGTTTGTAGCTATAGTTTTTATGATATTATTAATATGTTTAACTTTATTTAAGGGTATTTCTTTCATAAAAATCATGTTTACAATAAATAATAATAGGACTAGAAATATAGAGTGGATTATTACAAATGAAAAGGAAAAGGAATTAAAAAATAATTTAATTGAAAGTTTATATATAGGTGATTTAAAATATTTTTTTAATACTGCAATATTCAAAATAAATGGATTGTCATCTAGTGAAAAAAGCAAGTATTTATCTTTTGTTAGCAATAGTTTTGATTTTATTAATGATGATCAATTTTTGGAAAATATAATTTATTATTATTCGTTACAAAATTATGATAATAAGATCGAACTATTCTTTCGTTTTACAATAAGAGAATATGACAATTTAATACATAAAAAATCTAATGAAATAGATTTTCTTGAAATGGATACATTATTTTTGGATTTAATTAATTGTTTTCATGACTTTATTATAAGATCGAATTATATCAAAAAAATTGATTCAAATTTTATAGATGAACTAATTAAAATGTATAGTATAATAGATCATATATTGTACAAAATTTGTTCAATAGTATTTAAAAAAAATAATGAAAGAGAAGATTTTTTAAGAAAAAATCTATATAATGATATAAATAAAAGTAGATTTTTTTCTAATTTATATAAACAAAACTATAATAATACAATGAGTAAACTTCTTGAGTTAACTTCTAATATTGATCAAATTAAGACGATATTTATTATGTTATTAAAGAGCCCTCTTTGCTTGTCTTCATCAAATCACAAAGATTCTTTTTTAGATGTTATAGAGAATGTAAATAGAGTAAAAGATATAATAGGTCAAATATTACAATTATGTGAATGTAGGGGATATTCTGATCAAGATACTATTAAAATATTTACTCTGAATGATAAATTAAATAAATATGATTGTGGAATTATTGATATGCATATTTTAGAATACTGCTATTCTTGGGGGTTTAAGAAAAATTATTATCCACTATATAAATTAATATTAAACAAGAGTGATTATAATGTTAAAACAAAGTTCATTTTATATCTTTTTTTAGAGGGGCATCGTTATGATAAAAATTGTGATATAAAATTGGATATTGAGTTTCTTAGAAAATGTATGTCTTCAACAGGGAAGCATTATAACTTAAATATTAATAGTATAGAAGATGAAATAAAGGAATCTATATTATCGTCTAATATAGGGCATCGTTTTAAAGAAAGTGATTTAGATAAATTAATTAATTGGATTGTAAAAAAAATATCATCTAGAAATATCATGGAGATATATAATTTTGAAGGTTTACGTTTTGAGGAATCATTGCTATTGAAATATGTGTTAGACTATACAAATACTTTACATTATGATGACTTTGAATGTATTATTTCATTAAATAACTCTAAAAATAAAGTGATCAATACTATTAATTACTTTATTGATGATAAACATTCAAAATTGTTGGGAAATAAATATGTCTTAGAAATTTTATTTTATTATGGTAAATTATTTAAAAAACTTTTTTTAAAAGATAATTCGTTACTATATCATTTTCAATATACATGTAAATTTTATATGATATTAAATCAACATTTTTCAAATAATGAATTAATCTGTATGGAGAATGAAATGGGATTTTACAATTCTGAATTTATAGAATATATTATATTGAAGCTTTCTGATGATAAGTATAATCAGTATTTAGAAAATGACAAATTTAAGAATCAGATTTTAGATAAAGTATATCATTTGATTTCATCAAAAAATTTAGATGTGTTCAGTTATGTAGAAAAATTATTTGATGATTATTCGAAATATTCATCATTTATAGATTTAACACCTTTAGCAAAAGGAAAAGTTATACGTATATTAAAGAAAATTATTTATTAATATTTCTAGAAATATTTAATAAGCAACGAATATAAGTTAGATTAATTATTATCTTAACTTAAATCACCTTTACTTTAATTAGAAAATATGATCTAATTTTAGAGAGGTGATTTTTATGTCGAAATGGAGTGCAGAAACATATAAAGCAAGTGATTTAGCTGAATTAATTGATAAAAAAGAAATACGTGTTCCTCCATATCAAAGAGGTCAAGTATGGAAAAAGAAACAAGAAGAGAAATTAGTCGATTCTATTAAGAAAGGATTTCCTTTTGGAACATTGTTGTTATATAAAAAAGGAAATGGAAACTTTCAACTTATTGATGGTTTACAACGCTCTACAACAATAACAAAATATTTAAAAAATCCAGCTAAATTTTATAAAGATGAAGATATTGATGAAAATACTATTGATAAGATTTATAAACTTTTATCTATAAGCGGAAATAAAGAAAAAATCAAGGCAAGTATAAAGAGTATAATTAAGGATTGGGTTATAAACAATCATAGGACAATGGAAGATGTCAAAAATATGGATTATCCTGAGTGTGCTAAAATATTAATAGAATCTTATCCTACTGGAAAAGACAATATGTGGGAAATTATAACTATTATTGGAAAAATGTTTAAGAAATTTAAAGAAGAGTGTGAAGAATTTTCCAATACAGAAATACCTGCAATTATATATTATGGAGATCCAGGTAACTTACCAACTATTTTTGATAGAATTAATTCTCAAGGGACACAACTTTCTAAATATCAAATATTAGCTGCAACATGGACATATCAAAAATATAAAATACTTAATGAAGACTTAAAAGGAATAGTGGCTCCGTGTCAAGAGTGGAGGATTAAGGGATAGTTATCGAGAGATAGCTAT
>CAJUOS010000088.1 GCA_910588075.1 uncultured Erysipelotrichaceae bacterium
CTCTACAATGCCACTTGGTAAAAATTCATATACAAACTGTTCACCTGCTGTTGCACGAGATACACAACCTTGTTTTATATGTTTTTCTACCCATTTGTCTATCTTTTGACTTGTTTCAAATTTTATGTACTATCACCTCTTTCCCAAGATAAATTTAGTAATGCTTATTCGTGATACCAACACCATCATTTTTCTGTTTATCACTTCTACTTGCCAATATTTGATATTTTACTTTTGTACAGTTGTGTGGATTACCTTTACATTTGCTAACATCCCATCCACGTTCACACCAATATTGACCATTGAATCCTTCATAATACCAACAATGCTCACCTGTTTTATTTTGTGGCTTATCTGGATTGTGTCTTGGTTTATTCTTACCCATAATCTATACTTCCTCACTGTGGTAGCCATCTGTAATCATTACAACTTTATCTGAATTTACTTCATCAAATAAGTTATAAATATTTTTGCAATAACAATGTTCTCCTGTTGTTTCAGTAAGATTGGCCACATAGAAATCATCATTATATTCGCTTTTAGTATCTGCAACTACACCAAATGCAACATCACCTCTTTCTGATGCACCTATGTAAATACCAATTGGAGTATCATCTGAAATATTATTATCCTCACACCATTTCTTTAGTTGTCCTATTGTTAATGGATCACCTGTTTTTATAAAACTCACCTCCTTCAAACTCACCCGATGAAATAAGAATTTTAACCGCTTATTGCATCAATATATTGTGCTTTGATTTCTATACAAATACTGTATATTGTATATTTTATCTACTCATCACCACATATATTGTCCATGTAACAAAAATCTGTGCTATGTGTATCCACTGATCTTGAATTAGGTTAATTTTCATCAAATTTGCTTTTGCATTATCCGTAATTGTGTGTATCAACCAATTCATTGTAAATATTGCAATGAATAACAAGATGTTTAGTTGCAATCCGCAAATTAAAGAATAAACAATAATTGGAATATGGATCATAAAACTCCAACTAAATGCGTGTTCCACCAACGCCATAATATAATCATTTTTGTATAATGGATTATTGGCGTTTTGTTTCCACCACTTTTTCTGTTTTGCTGATGCAAGCCATCCTTGTAGGTAATAGTCATCTACAATGTGACAAAATAGCATACATAAAATCAAAATTACTTCTTTCAATATCTCATTCTCCTTTCCAAATCCTTATTTGTTCCAATTAATAACTTTCCATTGCAAATAACTTTTTATATCTGCAATACATAATGCTATAGTTCCAATAACTATTCGTACAAATGAACTTACATTACTTGTTGCTGACATATATCCCAAAGCATAGAGTAGTGACAATACTATAACACCAAGAATAGTGACTAAAATCCATAGTAAAAATCTTTTCAATATGTACCTCCCTTTTCTCTATTTACCAAATGAAAGAACGCTTTCATTGTCCCATATAATTTGCTCTATACTCCATAATTTTACTCTGTAAATATGCTGGTTGCACAGGATATTCAATACTCATGGAATCCAAAACGCTTTTATCATATCCTAATAATTTTACACATTGCACGGCATCATCTTTACTGAAATAATTAAGCTCCTCCTGTATGTCAAACCTACCATATCTTATAAGAGCAGAATCAATTCTGTCCTTGTAATTCGTAGTCGCTACATAAATCGTGTCATCTGTAGAATACACACCATCTAACAACTGAAAAATTGCATTTTGATTAAAGTCCTTTTGTTTTTTCTGGTCTAAACCTATTTCTACATTCTCTATTTCTTCTCTACTTTTGAAATACATATCAAAATCTTCAATCAGAACAATGATAGTCCCATCGTATTTCTTTCGCATTTTAAGAATTCCATTGACAGAGTTCATAATATTATTAGGATCAATTGTTAAAATGGGTGCATTACCAAACATAGAACTTATAGCTTTTGCAACTGTAGATTTTCCTGTTCCTGGCTTACCATACAGAAACACGCCTATTTTATGCACAAGCTGATGTTCGTCATACCAATTTTTGCTTTTATCCCAATTTACTAAACCATTAACAATATTTTGTTTAACCTTTTCATCTAGCACGATATTATCAAAAGAATGTGGAATTACATCACAACTAATTTCATATTCATTTAAATATTGAACTCTGATATGCTTGTCATCCGTAATCCTAAGAGCATTTCTAAGAAATTCTTCTCTGTGCTTATATCTTTCTTTTCCAAAAAACTGAATCTTTAGTCTATGTTCTGGATAATATGACTTCTCACTTTTATTCCTATATGTCTCAACTTTGATGTAATTTTTATTTTTTAGTGAAATGAAATAAGAAATATCTTCACTTAATTCATAAAAATCTTTGTTCGTTGTTGGCATTCTATGCTTTATATATGTATCTGGATTCAATCTATAAAGCATTTTATTGATATTGTTATAAGAATTATCCCACTCTCCAACATCAATAGTTGATGTTTTAAGACTTTTAATAATTTGAAATGTACTTGTGACTGCTGTTACCCCTAATGACACAGCAACGCCAGTCACTATTCTTTTAATTACGCCATCATTGTCACTCATATTTATTAAATAATCACCTCTTTTACGTATTTCTATGCCATGAAATTTCGGTTTCAACTGTTATTTCCAGCTAATACTCCAATACTGCTCATTGTATTGGCTTCCAGTTTGAACTTTATAACCAAGTTCTTCTAATCTTTGAGTTGTTTCATATTGTAAACAACCATCATCACTAATAGAAAACTTTCCATTTGCAATAGCGTCACTAATTCTTTTACTGATTTCTGCTAACTCTTTTGTTAAACAATTTTTAATATTATCTGTTGTCTTTTTATGTGCTTCACTTGCAGACAGTAGTGTTGTTGCATTATTTACGATAGTTGAATTTTCACATATATTTTTATCAGAACACAATACACACGCTTTATAACTTCTACTTTCAACCGGATATTTACAATTCATTTATATATTCTCCTTCTTAATCATTGATAATCTCATAAATAATATCATTATGATATTTGCCGTATTTATCTTTAACAGCATCTCTCAAAATGTGCTTGGTACCACCAAACTTATCACAAAATTTATCATAATTTTTCTCTATTGGATTGCCACCTATCATTCGCCATTCAATTCTATGTAGCTTGTACTCATAAATAAGTTTCTTCAATTCACTATATAAATCCATCCCTACAATTGGATTGCCTCTATCAAAAGAAATTAATCCAAATCTGGAAGCACAAGAATTATACCAATCAATATGATAATCAAGATATCCAACTAATTTTTCTTCTGAAT
>CAJUOS010000089.1 GCA_910588075.1 uncultured Erysipelotrichaceae bacterium
AAGTAAGAGCCTATAAGACAGTAAGTGGAAAGAAATACTATGGAACATATAGTGCGACAAAAACTGTGAAAGTGAAATAAAAGAGTTCAGAGTGAACTCTTTTTAATCTGTTAAAAATTATATTTTTAATGGGTAAAGTTCTTTTTTATACTAATTTTAGTAGGTATAAATATTATTAAATCGTTATAATTTTTATATTTTTATGTTGTAGATAGTCAATTATGTAGAATTATTGGTTGATTATGATATATATAATAAAAATGAATTTATATATGATAAGGTATTTATATGTTATGGAGAGAGGAATGTAGAATGAAAAATAATGAAATTAAAAATCTGTCATTTATAAGGGTGGCATTTGCGAATGGGATAATGATGTTTTTAATAGTACTTTTATCAGAGGCATTAAAAGGTAGTATTAATTTTAATAATTCAGAAATATTTGAAGCTGCTATTGGTTATGTTTTTTTAAATACAATAGTATATGTATATGGAGTTATAGTTTTAATAGTTTTATTTTTAGAATTAAAAAGTTTAAAAGAGTTTAATCAAATATATTTTTTTATTAGTATTGTTATATTTGGGATATTGTGTTTTTTATGGCTTCCCCACTATAATTTAATAACTACATTTTTTAAAGGAGCAACTTTATCTAGTACTTCAAATATGGATGATGTGTTTGGGATTGCACAATCTGCATATAATGGACTTAGAGATATATCAGCATTAAATACAGGAATGTATATGTTTTTTGCTAATGGAATGTTTCATTGGGCAGTAAGATATTTTGAAATCTTTAAGAAAGATGAAAATATTATTGAGAAATCTATATCAGCTAATGTTGGGAGAACAGTAATTAATACAACTAAAGAATTCACAAATAGTATGAATAATACTAATAACAATCATATAGCTTTAAAAGAAAATGTTGATTTGTCTATAGTTTATTCTTTAATGAATGAATCTTCATGTATTAATAAAAGCGCTTCAAAGTATTGGATGTTTTCTTTTGAAAGTATATTTTTAAAGGAAAATGAAGTTAATAAAAGATATTTAAGAATTAAGTTGTTTAATAAAGATCTTGATGAAGATAATAATTTAATGAGATTATATCTTAAAATAAATGGAGAAGAAGTATATCAAGATTATTTTAAAATTGATGATGTATATCAAAATAGTAATTTTTTGGTTTTTGATATTGAAAGAGACCTGGCAGAAGAAAAATCAATAATTGAAATGACAGGATATATAGCTGATGGTAAAAAAGTTATTCTTGGAAATGATAAATTAGAGAAAATAGATATAGTTAATAATTCTTTGAGATTAGAAATGATTAAAGAATTTTTCTTTAAAGAAAATGAGAATAAATGCCATAATATACCAATTGTTCATGATAATTATTGGGTATGTAGCTGTGGTATATATCATACTGATGATATGAAATGTGCACATTGTGGAAAAACAAAAACAGAAGTTATTGAAATGCTTCATTTTAATGAACAAAATTTATTACAAAATCTTTCTGATACTATAGAAATAAATATAGAAGAAGATGTGGATAAATTAAAACAAAAAGCTATAAATAAATATGCTGATAAGTATGGGCTTGATAGAAATAAGATCGCTAATCATATAAATAAAGATGTACTTTTTTTAAGACAAAAGAAATTAGTTGATGATACTATTCGAAATATAATAAGAGATAAACCAATTAAATATGATATGAGTTTGAATTTTGAAAAAAATTTAGAAAATTATGCTTTACAAGAAGCAATAGGAATTATCTCTAAAAATATGATATTAGATGCATTAGATGTTGATAAATGTCAATTAGATTACAAAATGTTTATAGATAAGAAAAATAAGAAAAAGAAAGATAAAATAAGATTAGAGATTATTTTTGGAATAAGTGCAGTTCTAATTATATCAGCTATCATAGTATCAAGAAAAAATATGACAGAGTTTAAAATAAATAAATTTAATTATATATTAGAGATATATGATACACAAAAAATACAGATGAAAAATTTCAATAATGATATTGAGTTTGAATCAAGTAACGAAGATATTGTTACAGTATCACCTGAAGGAGAAATGACAGGGTTAAATGAAGGTAAAACTTCTATTATAGTATATGATTATGTAAATGAAGAGGAATATGAACTCAATATTACAGTTGTTGATAATTCTACAGATGATGATTACATAGATGAACAGGATAATGATTCTATGATTTTTCCAGATAGTGATTGTGTATATTTAGTAGAAAGTGATTTAGAGGGATTATCTCAATGGGAGTTAAGAATTGCTAGAAATGAAATATATGCAAGACGTGGATGTGTTTATACTGATGAAGAATTAAAAAATTATTTTGAAAGTTGTTCTTGGTATCATCCTATAGGAGTTCGTGCTTTAGATGGCAATGATTTACTTAATGAAATTGAAAAAGCAAATGCAAAATTTATTAGAGATTATGAAAAGAAAAAAGGTTATTTAAAATGAAAATAAAAATTTTTTTAACACTTATTTTAATATTTTCTATGTTAGGATGTCAAAAAAAAGAATCTATAACAAAAGAACAAAATATTAAAATAAAAAATAATCAAAGAAAAAAATTACAAGATGCAGCTGTTTCAAAAAATAAATTAATTGTTATAGATGCTGGACATCAACAAAAAGGGAATAGTAATCTTGAACCTATTGCTCCTCATTCAAAAAAGAAGAAGGCAAAAGTAGCAAATGGAACTTTTGGAAAATGGAGTCAATTAAAAGAGTATGAATTAACATTACAAATTGCTTTAAAATTGGAAAAAGAACTAAAATTAAGAGGGTATAAAGTGTTAATGATTAGAACAACAAATGATATTGATATAAGTAATAGTGAAAGAGCAAAAATAGCAAATCAAAGTAAAGCAGATGCTTTTATTAGATTACATGCAAATGGCTCGACAAATTCTCAGATAACTGGAGCGATGACAATATGTCAAACGCCATCTAATCCAAATAATGGACAATATTATAAACAAAGTCGCTATTTATCCAAAACTATTTTAAATAACTATGTAAAAGAAACAGGTGCTAAAAAAGAAAGAATATGGGAAACAGATACAATGAGTGGCA
>CAJUOS010000090.1 GCA_910588075.1 uncultured Erysipelotrichaceae bacterium
ATACAAATGACTTTATTAGTTTTGTTAAAGATAATTTTAAAAAAAATTTTTCATCTTTAATAGATCTATTATTAAAGAATCCTGTAATGCCGCAAGAAAAAAATAAAATATTAGAGCAATGCAATACAATATTATATGAACAAATTGATATTAATGGCGACTATATTGATACAATGATTAAATTATGGTCTGAATGTTTAATCGCATCTAACGATACTGATATTGGCGAACATTATGTTCAGTCATTTATTAGTGACGAATTAATACGCTCCAGGTTTATTAGTGAAAACCAAAAAAACAAATGGAAAATGGATTTTGTTATTTATATAGCTGAACAAGAATGCTTTTTAACTATTTTGTTGCCTTGGATGATAAACTATTTAAAAAGGACAAAATCTTCTACCATAGATCTAAATAGATATAAATTAGAATCATTTTTAATTAATACGTCAATAACACAAATAGATGAAGCAATGTGTAATGCGCTAAGAGAAAAAGATTTCCATATAAGAGAGCATCTGTCGGATATAATTGGAGAAAAACATTTATCTATAGCTTACTCTAGTTTGTGCGCTGCAATAGTTAATGAACCAAGTTTATATGCAGGTAAGAGTATTATAGTTGCTCTTGGTAAAATAGGACTTGGAAAAGAACAGGATGCAGCAGAAAAAATTATAGATTGGCTTTATGATAATCTAAATAGAATTATTGCATCAGGACAAGATTTTACTAATTCAATTTTAACAAAAAGTAAAAATTCTATTTTAAAATTATATCCTATATACGAAGATAAATTTGATCTTTTATTTAATGAATATATTACAAATAAAAATTATTAAAATTCAATTAATATTCTTTTTAGCCTTTCAGAATCTATGTAGTTAAGTATATTATTAATACCACAAAAATCTAAGAGTTTTTTAAAATAAATATTAAGAAATTCTTTTTGTTCTATAGAATTGTCAATATTATTATATATAAGTTTAAATAACGTTTTGCTACACTTTTCAATTAAAGATGCAAAGTCATTTTTATACTTAACACAATTATCATTATTAATTATATTTTTAATAATATTAAAAGCTTCAAACATATCATATATATGTTTTTGGCTAAAAGAATGTGTTATTGAATCGGTTCGTTGATAGTAATGAGTATAAATATTAGGTAATAAAATTATTTTATCGGAATACAAAATTGTCTTAAAAGAAAATACTACATCTTCAAAAAAAATTTCATCAAACAATATGTTGTTTTTCTTTATAAAATTTGATTTAAACATTTTATTTCCTAAATAAGAACTTATGCTTATATCTAAAGAATAAGTATTACATAACATTGATATAGCTAATTCTTTATTCAAAGTATTATACGTTTTATAATCAGTGCGAATGTATGAAGAAAATTTATTATTATATTCGTTCTTAATTCCCCATATTACAAAATCACAGTTAATATTTTCATCAAGCGTATTTATAGCTGTTTCATATGTCGTCAAATCAGGCCAATCATCACTGTCAAGAAACGTTATAAACTCGCCTGAAATGTTTTCTATACCAATATTACGAGAATATCCTGGCCCATTATTAGTATTATTTTTAAAGTATTTGATATTAGGAAAATCTTTTTGAAAATTAAATATTATTTTTTCTGTATCATCTTGTGAGTTGTCATTAACAATAATGATTTCAAAATCTTTTGCACTTTGACATTCAAGTACATTTAATGTTCGGTTTAAATTTTGAGCTGTATTATAAGCAGGTATAATAATAGAAAGCTTGTATTTTTTCATTTTGCTACTCCATTAAAAGTTTATCAAGTTCATAAAAATGTTTTTTTGATTCCACTCTTAAATAAGTTTTATCTATCAAATTTACATTGTGTCTGTTTGCATCAAAAAAAGAAAAATTAATATTGTTTATATCACAAATATTGGCATAATTTCCTTTAAATATATAAGAATCAATTGCATTTTGTAATTTAATATTATAGCATATAGGAAATGTTGGAATACCAGCATTCCAACCTAATATTATTGAATGGAACCGAGTTCCGATAATATATGTAGAAGCTAAAAATCTGTGTAAGAAAAAATTAATGTTTCCTGTATAATTTAACATTTCTGTTTTAGATTGTGTTGTTTGAGAAAGATTATCATATATATAAGAAGAAGCAACATTGTCTTGCTGTGACATACTAAAACTTGCTAACAATATCTTAAAACCTAATTTGGAATATGTCTCCGCAATTTCTATCAGTTTTTCGAAATATAAAAATTCATTATAATCGTCCAATCCAGATCGTTTAGTTTTCTTTATTGGAGATATACAAATAAAATTTTTGGAGGCAACTTTAGGTAAATTATAGTTAAACAGAATATCAGGTGCCCAGTTCATATTGTTTAAATTAAACAATTCATATGAATACTTATCTCTGAATACTATATATTTTATTTTACTAAATAAAAATTTATATAAATAAAGAAAAGTTTTTGCTTTATATGGGCCAAAATTTGCACCAATAATAATTGTTGGAATTCCCATATTAATCATTTTCTTGTCTAAAAGAAATTTTTTTAATACAGTTTTATTGACTGACTGCATAAAAATTGAACCACCAATTATTATTTGTAGAAAAAAATGATTATAATCTATTTTATCTCTTATATTTAAGATATTTAAGTTTTTAATTTTAGTAAAAGCAGCATTATAACATTCTTTGCAAAAAATATAAAATTGTATCAAAGGATACCTTTGGCATAAATATTCTACAAACATATCATCTCCTAGATTGTCTTCTGTATAAGCTCGAATAAGGATTTTTTTCATATAAAACTATTCTCCTGAAAATATTTTAAAATAATAAGTAGTTATT
>CAJUOS010000091.1 GCA_910588075.1 uncultured Erysipelotrichaceae bacterium
GTAACGATTCGTTAGGTCATATTTAAACTTTTATCATAAGCTAATCTATATTTTAATAATATACTAACTTCATTATCACATCATTTCTAACTACTATCCCAATTCTTACATTTAATTTTATAAACTATAAATCATAACTCTTAGAATTTTTCATTTTCTAAATTTGAATATTTCATATTAAAAATATGGGGTTAAATTTCACTATCCAATTTTGGACAATCAATATATTTAATATGGGGTTAAGTTTAATATAGCGCAATTTTGCGCTCTAATCCTACTATAATATGGGGTTAAATTTCACAGCGAAATTTTCCGCCACCAAAATTTGCAATAAGGGGTTAAATTTGGATATATAAATCATACCATCTGAATTTAAAATATGGGGATAATTTAGAAATTTATTCCTACTATTTCAATATGATTAGTTCAAAAACAGGGGTTAATATTCATTTTTTATGAATATTTTTTATATTTATACATAATATGCGTAAAAATATGTATAATTATACAAAAATCCCCCTAAAATCCTCCACACATAATATAGTATCAAAATCCATCATTTAATTCTTATTAAATCAATAGGAATTATGGGGTAATTATCATCTTAAAATGATTACTATATCTTTTACGATATAATATTATATATTCATAAATATTGCATTTTAACTTTTATGAACCATTCTAAGATTTTTAAATATATTACTTAAATTCCCAATATATAAATAACATAAAAAATATAAACTATATAACCAACTTAAAATATTACAATAAAATTCAAAAACATGTTATAAACACCTTTAAAAACATATTTATGTTTGGTATTATATTGATAAAAAAATACTAAAGGAGGAAGTTCTTATGAATAATGAACTTAAAAAATCTATAATAAGTACTATTATAAAAAATAATGATGTAATTATAAAAAATACAAATATATAGGAGATACTGAAAATGGATTATAAATATCAATTTTTTATTAGTTCTACATATAAAGATTTAATTGAAGAACGACAAATTGTCATAAACGCAATAATGAAAATGGGACATATTCCTGCTGGTATGGAACTGTTTACTGCAACAGGTGAAGACCAATTTGAAAGTATAAAGCCAATAATTGATGAATCTGATTATTATATACTTATTCTTGGTGGAAAATATGGTTCAATTATTGAAAAAGAAAAAATAAGCTATACAGAGAAAGAATTTGATTATGCACTATTAACTGGTAAAAGAATAATTCCTCTAGTATATAAAGATCCTGATAATTTAGATTCATCAAAAAGAGAAACAAAACCAATAATGATAAACCGATTTAAAAAATTTCGTAAAAAAGTAACTTTTGATAGAATGGCTTATATGTGGAATAATCTTGTAGATTTATCAACTGGTGTTAATGCAAGTATTTCAAAAGCAGAAAAAGACTATCCAGCAGATACATGTTGGAAACATATAAAAAGTAATAATTTAAAAGATTTTGATATTAAAAGTGATACTATCTTCGGTAAAATAGAATATATTAATGCTTATTCTAAAGAACAGTGCGCTCCATATTATCGTGGTATTCCTGCTACATTATTTGATTTTGAATCTAATGAAGAAAATAAATCTTTATTACTTAAAGCAGATTTTACTTCATTAATACAAGATAATAATAATTATAAATGGGCTGGTATATATATTAGATCATTACCTTGCCGTGATTGGAGGAAATATATCCTTAATAAATCATTACTAATATTTTCTGCTATAACAACACAAAATGTAAAAAGTATGTGGCTTGAAATAAAATCGGATCGAGTTGAAATGTGTAAAAGAAAAATAGAATTTGAAAAAAATATTTTAAAAGAATATTCTATTGATTTAGGACAATATAATGCAACCATTGAAGATTGGAAATTTGTTTTGTTATTTATCCAGAATATTGCGAAAATGAAATTATAAATATAACTATCAATAACTTACGAATAGAATCCTAATATAAAATTATTTTTTCACCACCAAAAGGAGCAGAACCCTAAATATTCTGCTCCTATAATCAACTCACTTAAAATCAATAATTATAAGTCCCACATCTAATTTCTTAATTCTTTTACAATTTTTGCTATTACACTTCCACAGCTTTCACCTTCATTTATTCGTATAAATTTACAATGTATTTGATTCTCTATGTAATTTTGCCTCTGTAAATCATAATCCTTTTTATACTTATGTTCTTCTTCATCAATTTCTATGGCAATATTATATTTAGGAATATATAAATCTATCCTATAATGACCTACTATATATTGTAAAACATACTTAATATTTATTTCATCCAAAAAATCTTTTATTTCATTTATATATTTATATTCAAATCTTGCAGAACGAACATTATACTTGAATTTATTAATTAAAACATTAGTTCCTATGTCATCTATTTGAAAATTAGAGTAATGTTTACCACGACTTGATATATATGAACTCTCTACAAAATGTTTAGATAATTCAGGATTTCTTTTTAAAATATTTCTTATATCTCTCATCATACAATCATGTCTTTTATTACATTTTTTTGCCATTTCAACACTATCTATAATTAATCACCTCAAACCTATTTATTTTCTAATCAGGACCACCAGCTAAGCTGGTGGTTTGCTCTGCGGCTATAAGCCTGTGAT
>CAJUOS010000092.1 GCA_910588075.1 uncultured Erysipelotrichaceae bacterium
TGTTAGATTCTTTGTCATCACTATCTTGAATTTTACTTCTAATTTCATTTTCATTGAAATTAGATAGATTAAATCTTTCAACCATGCGATTTACTCTTGCAGCATCTTCAGCTTTAACTATTAAATCAACAATATCATCTTTATCATTCTTTTTATGTTTAAGCTCAGCATAATTAATTCCATATCTTTTAGCTTGACTTCTAAACTCTTTTACATCATCTAATTTGATAGAGAATATTTTTAATGGCTTTTCACTTTTTAATAATTTTATTAGTTTTGTCTTACCTACAGATTCATTTTGCTCTTGTAATTTCGCAATTATTAACGGAACTAAATAAGACGCTGCTGTACCTGTTATTTTTAAAGCAAATTCTGTTCCTTCTAATGTTATCTTTACAAGAGTCTCTGCTGCATCACTTGAGTTCATATTTCTTTTCACCCTTTCTTTCATTTTTTTCTACTTCTTTTACTACTTCTTCAATTTTATAACATCGTTCTTTTATTCCATCACATAACTTTATCACTCTCCTTAAATTATTTATATCTTTCGTAATAGAATTAATTTTAACTTTAATTTCATCTTTATTGGAATCATTTTTTTTATATTTGTACCATAATTTTTCACGCTCCCCTATTAAAATATTTAACTCATCATTTTTATTTTTGGCAAATAAAAAAAATTGCTTGTCAGTTTCTATGTTATTACTAACTAGAAATCTTGTCTGTTCAGATATTTCATCCATCTTTTTAACATCTTCCCTTATATATGATGGAATATATTTTATTGGCTTTTGTTTAAAAGTTTTTAAAAGGAAATAATAATAAGCATATAAATTATAGAAACCTTTTATTCTTTTAAAACTTTGTTTTTCATATTGTCTATACTTAGTTCTATTCTCAAAAGTTCTTTCTCTTATTCTGTCTATAGTATATTCGCTTCCAAAAGCTCGCTCTATTCTAATATTCTTTTTATATCCTTTTTTACGAATACTAATCTTTCCATATCTAAAGAAAACTTCATATTCCAATGCAATCATATTATTTACAAAATCATTTAATGATTTTTTTAATTTAAAATTTCAACCGCACCAATTTAATTATATTCTAATTCTACATCAAAAGCGCATTTAAAGTCAAATATTTTTCTTGGCATACTGTTAATCATAAAGCTAATATCATCTAAATATATTTGAGGTTTTAGCTTCATTGATTCGCCTTTAGGAATAAATCTTCTTACTATTGCATTCATTCTTTCATTTGTTCCTCTTTGAAATGAACAATATGGATCACATTTATATAATTTTACTCCAAGCTTTTTCGCTGTTATTCCTAATGCTGTAAATTCTAATCCGTTATCTGTTGTTATTGATTTTACTTTTATACCATTTTTTATTATAAATTCATATATTAATTTATCAGTATAATATTCATTCTTATATTGTGATTTTATTAACCATACTTTTCTTGTGCACCTATCCACTACAGATATTATTGAATCTTGTTCATTTCTCTTTCCTAATATTGAATCTATTTCTAAATGTCCTTTTTCTTGCCTTTTTTCTATGTATTTCGGTCTTAGACTTATTGGTAATACTGTTTTATTATCTAAATTCCATAATGTGTGTTGCATCATTCCATATTTTTTATTTCTTCTCTTTTTATAACACATATTTTCTTTTTTTATCTCTATCTTATTGTTCTTTATCCAATTATATACTTGTTGTACACTTGGGCATTTTACTCCTCTATATCTCTTTTTAAACATATATATACATACTTCTATTGAATTTGTTCTTCTATCATAATGTGAATATAAATAATCTAAAAATATTTCATATCTTTTTGTAATTTCTATTTTTCTTTTTTTATATATTCCTGCTTTATATCTTGATATCGTCGAATGACTTATCCCTAGTATTTTTCCTACTTTTCTCATTGATAAGCCTTGCTTTAGTAAAATATCTATTTCTACTTTCTTTTTTTCTGTTAATTGGGTATAATTATTCATAAGAGTTCCTCCTTGGCGGGTGGGCTCTTTTATTATATCAAAAAACCACACCTTTGTGGTGCGGTTCAAATTTTAATTTAGG
>CAJUOS010000093.1 GCA_910588075.1 uncultured Erysipelotrichaceae bacterium
CTACTACTTTCTCTGGAAACATATTATTTGTTAATTTCATATAAATTAAGTCTGGGTATAATGTTTTTATTCTTTCTGTTTTTCCTATTCCAGATGGTCCTCTTAATAATACTGACTCTCCTGCTTCGATCCAATTTTGTATTATTTCTGTATCTGTCATTCTGCTTCTATCAGCTGTCTTTGTTTTATCTGGATTTAATTTTTGTAATCTAGATTTTCTTGGCTTAAATTCTTCTGTTTCTTCTGTTTGTTCTCCTAATGTTATTGTACCTCTTGACTGTTCTAAATCTCTTGCCAAATGTCTATCCATAAATGTTTTTATATCTGTTTTATCAAAATCTCTTGTATGATAATTACTCTCCTTATTAAATTGAACTCCTGCAAATATTAGTTTTTCAGTTATCATCATACGAGATTTTTCATCTACAATCCACTTAACTGGAGAAACTTCTATCCATACATTATCTCCATCTTTATATTGTTCTCCATTTGAAAGTGTAAAGTTATTTCCATCATAATATGAATTAGCTTCAACTCTTACATATCTTTTTCCATTATATTCATATTCTTGATGAGTTTGTGGCTCAAATGTTTTATCATATTCAGTGTATCGTGTTGAATCTGTTGTATAACTATTTCTTGTTTTTGAAAGTCTGCCACTTTTATATTCTCTTTCTAATCTTTCTTGCATCTCTTTTGATACTGCTTTTTGTGGATAATATCCATACTCTACTTCAAGAACACCATCTCTTGCTCTTTTCCCACTCTCTCCGTTCGTGGGGATATTAGAGATTGATGAGAACGGTAAAGCTGGGCGAGCCCCACCATTGCGTTCGTTAACATCGTAGTAATTCCTAAGACCACTAGCGATAACCGCGCGCGCGTCATTATCTCCGTCATCTGACTTTGTCCAATACCAACCTGTTCTCCCCTCCAAAGAACTGTCATTGTCAACATGATAATCAGAAACCCATCCACCAAGCAATACAGAAAAATCTGTTATTGCTGCTTTTGTTCCTCTTTTTTCTAATATATCTAATTTATCATTACCAAAGCATTGTTCTTCGGTTAAAAAAGTAAAATTACTCATATACTACTCCCTTATATTTCTTATGCTAATTACTGTAGCTTAAAATGCAATAACACAGAAATTATATAGCTCCTTTGAAATGTTTTTTAATCCTTCTCTATCTTTAACAGTTAAAACTACAATCATATCTTTTGGTAATTTATATCCATAAAATTCTCTATCTTTAACTATTTGATAATATTTATTTTGTGTACTTTCATTTAATTTGTCTATTTCAGATATAATAAAATAATCAAGTTCTTCTTTATTAGAGATTTTCTCTTTAAAAGTTGCATACAATTCACTATCATTAGAATCAGCATTTACAATAATTTTTGAATCTAATTCTTTACAATCTTCATTTTGTATTACAACACAGGTAGCAAGGCATCCTTTTTGTAATTCTATCAATTCTTTATTAATCATATTAAATTTTATCCCCTTTCGTAATACTAAAAAAACTCAATATTTTATTAAGAAACTTTTTGAATATATTTTCTTTTTTATATTCTACTATATTTTTTTCCATCACATTTTCATTTTGAATTATTTTATTTTCTTTTTTGTTTTTAAAAATATCATTTACATTATATGTTTCATTTATTTTTTCTTTTTTCATATTGTTTTCATGTATTATATTTTTATATTTTTCATGTTCTTCTTTATTACACCACCATGTAATATATATAAAGCCTAAAAGTTCTTTCGTTTGTTTTCTTAAATTAAAACCATTAATTGGCTGTTCATGATTAAATTTAGATTTATAGCTTTTGCTTGAAATATCAGTTAAAAACTTTATAAAACTTTGTGGTATTCTTGCAACATCTTCTTTATTTGTATGATTTAGTATGTCTAATACTTCAACTGCTGCTTCACTATATTCAGCTTCTCTCATTTTCTTCACTCCTAACTTCTTCTTTAGAATCTCTTGTTAAATACGAACTATACATTTGTCCTATATCTGTATATGCAGCTATTCCATCTTTTGCATATT
>CAJUOS010000094.1 GCA_910588075.1 uncultured Erysipelotrichaceae bacterium
CCATCTGTTTCGTTGCAATCATAACGCACCTCTTTCCGTACTTAAAACCGTACTGATTATTGTACTTATATTATATGTCGTTATTATATACAAGTCAACAAAATTTATGATCTAAAACCGCTTTCATAATAACTACAAGGAGCCTCACACTCTCCTGATGATGTGGCAGCCGGATTTTTACCACATAATCCATTATCTCTCATATGCATACACCCATCTTTTCTTTTTCCTAAATTACGAAAACCACAATTATTACAATGATACGATTTTTCTTTTTCATCATATCTAATATCCATATTACCACAATCCAAGCAAATCATAATTTTTCTCCTCTTGAAAGCAACATTTCATTACTGTTTATATATATGTGAAATCTGATGTTCTGCCTCCTCGTCATCGATAAGATTCCAAAGGGCTAACGGTTTTAGGAAGAAACAGTTGTTAGTTTCAGTTAATATTCCTATAACATTAAATTCTATAAAATGACCAAAAAATCCAGCTGACCTCATCGAACTATGCGGCATTGTAATTTTTTTATATGACATGTCTATAATTATAGGACAACCACTATCTATTACAATAAAAGAAAATAAGTTATCGTCTTTCTGATACCAATTATCCATTATCTTTAAAATGTCTACACCACTACCAAACATATTTTCATAGGTTAAATTGTCTACAATATCGTTCCATGTTATATTCTTATTAAAAATATAAAACTCTAAAAACTCATTATAATCTTTTATTCTTTTTTTATATATATTTGATACATATTCTAAGAACTTATTACAATCAATCACTTTCACCGTACTACAAATTAATTGTCTTTTATTCTTCAAATCATCAATATCAATTTTTTTATTTTCACTTCCTTTCGCAATTTTAATTAATTCCATAATTTTATATTCTATTTTAACACTTCTCTCCCTCTCTTCATATGTTCCTCTGCTTTCTTCAGATATTATCCCCAATTCACTATCTAAAAGCCCTAATATGATATTTTTAAGAGAAATTTTTATTTCTCCAGTAATAGACTTATTTACAGATTTATTTTTTCTCTCTAAGTCATAAGCAGTATCCAATTGATTATAAAAACTATTTATTGTTTGTTCATCTATATATGAAAAGTATCTTACCATATTTATCCCCTATAAAATATTAGAATTGTAATGAAAATCGAATTTCAAGACGCTTTATGATATATCAAGCACAATACATTCCTCAGTTTTTTCATTGTAGTTATCGTGATAAAATGTATTCAAACCTATTTCCGACATAAATGAAAAATCAGTTACAAAACTTTCCAAATCATCATTTGACTGATGCATTTTCTCTAATCTTACACTGTTTAATTTTATGAATCCTAATTCAGCATCGCTCAATAGAATTATAGGATTACCTTCAACAAATTCTAATTTCTCAATTAATTCATTCTTTGTCATAACATCTACCTTTCCACATTTTCAGTCTCAGATTGATATATTTCATAAATCATATTTCCTAATTCACACATACAATCAAAACACAAGTTGACAGCATGATTTTTTGTGGAATCATCATAATGGAATTCTATCTGGTACAGATCCGTTTCACCACTCCTTTTTGAGCAGCTATTACAATCACCATACTTTTCTGCACCTTTAAGTTCGCTTTTCTTTTTTATTTCAATCATATTATCCACCTTCTCTAAGAATTAATTGTTTCAAAATTATGTCGATCCAACACCAAAAAGCCATAATGACAATAGTCATTTTTCTTATCAATATGTTCCGGCATAAAGAAATCAGTCAAAAATAATCCATCATCAAATTCATGAACAATTTTAACCACTTTTCTTAGTGCTGTTCCAATATATTCTTCATCTACTTTTGTTGGTGTATTACCTACCATGCATAAACGCATTATTGCAACATCTTTTCCAACTAAGTTCATATATTTTACCTCAATTCTTCCTTGAAATCAGACATTTATTGCTACTCTGTAAATTTCTCTAATTTCTCTCTGACAG
>CAJUOS010000095.1 GCA_910588075.1 uncultured Erysipelotrichaceae bacterium
TAAACTAACTAAATTTCTTACATTTAGTTAGTCCGAATTCTTGACATAGGACCAAAGTGAGGTCAGCAGTTAGCGTGAAACATACTCCTCATGAAACTAGACATACATTCATCACACAAGCTAAATATTGTAAAGTCAACGAATATATTCTTAAAAAAAGATTATAGGACATGAAATCAGGGATGTGACTGAAGCGGTTTATACACATAGAGGTATTGAAGATTTAAAGAAAGAAATAGTCAAAATCGAATATTAGATTTTGGCTTTTTATTATATGAATTTTATAGGTTTGTGTGCAACGTGTAAGTAACTCACAAATTCTGATATCATCTCATGAAATTTTTCAAAAAATATTTATGACATGTCTATTATTCTAAAGAATGAAATAAACATATTCTTATTATCGTAAAGTGTTGATTAGCACATTATTTCACCAGGTTTAGTCAAAATAAAATAATTACGAAAAAATAATAATGATAAAAATTTATTCAAATATTATTAATAATAAGAGCAGATTAAAATAACAGTCAATTTATTCCAATTTCCTTTTGACAGTGAGCTTAAATCGTTTTATGCCATAAAAAGGTGTCATAAGCTCTTTTTCCCTGCCAAAAGTTTTCTCGGCATAAAGCATTAGTATAAAGTGCTAATAAAAACGTCACATTGCACTAATTTCTAGTTAGCTCATTTTGACGATATTGATTAATTTAAAATGTGAATTAACAATATTTACTCTTGATTTTAGTCAAGCAAGTGTTTTTGAATTAGATAAAAGTATATTCAAAGATATAGAAAATAAAAGTAAGATCAATGATTTTTCATTATATGCTATGGAGTTATTTTTGAAAAAGAAAATCAGAATTATCAAGTTGTGTCAGTATCCAATTTTGTCTGAAGAAAAAGAAGATTATTGTGTAATATCAGCTTGTACACAAATTATATCTTCATATTATAAACATAAAGAAATCTTGATGAATAATGAAGAATTTATGCAAATCATGAAAAAATATGGTATTAATTTTGAATGAATACGGAATGATTTTTATAAGTTTTGATTAATAAAAATGAATTGTTATTTGTATAATTAAGAAAAAATGATATATTCTTTATAAGGAGGATGATAGAAATGAAACCATTAGAAAATATTAATTCATTAGATAATAAAACTGTTATTCGCCCAAAAACGATTGAAGAAAAATTAGAAGAAGCTGAAAAGGATTATGAAGAAGGAAGAACTCATTCTGAGGAAGAAGTTTGGAATATGTTCAGTAAAAAATATGAATTTGAACTATAAAGTCGTATATACTGATTCAGCGATTGATGATTTAAACAGTATTTTATCTTACTTAAACGGATATGGAAATCCAAATATTTTAATTCATTTCAAAAAAGAAATTAGTAACAAGTTAGAAGTTATTAAAAGTTTTCCACAATCATATCGTGTTATTTTTCGTCAACACGGTTATGATTATCGAAAGATGATTGTTAGAAATTATATCTTTGTTTATTATGTAGATGAGATAAAAAATGAATTGATTATATTTA
The DNA here is from genome assembly GCA_910588075.1 of uncultured Erysipelotrichaceae bacterium. Taxonomy (GTDB): domain Bacteria; phylum Bacillota_I; class Bacilli_A; order Erysipelotrichales; family Coprobacillaceae; genus MGBC163490. The sequence continues at coordinate 1,546 of CAJUOS010000095.1, forward strand.
GAATTTTTCATGAATTGGAAGATTATCAAAATAAATTAGGTGCTTCAGAATCTAAAGTTTAGAGAGCGATTCTTATTTAGAATTGCTCTTTTATTTTACAAAAAGGAAATTAAAATGCATATAAACAAATTAAAAGAAAAATTGGATATAAAAATACAACAAGAATATGATAAGTTTATAGAAAAGTTAATGAAACTTTCTCCAAAAGAGATTATAGAAAGCTCATATGAAAAAATATTTAAAGAAGAATTTATTTCAATGATTCAAGGAAAAGAACTTTCAAAATCAGAAATTAATAGGTTATTTATTTAAAATGATTTTTACATATGTTCACTTTTTGATTAATAATTAAATTTATAATATATTGTTAAATTTAATTATTTATAATTTTTATATCAAAGGGAGGTAGAAAAGTGGAAACAAAACTTACAGAGGGGAAAATTACT
>CAJUOS010000096.1 GCA_910588075.1 uncultured Erysipelotrichaceae bacterium
AAGACTCTGATCACTAACTTTCGCCACTTCATCTTGATACAAATCAATTAATTCTCTATTATTCAAATCATGACACAAAATAATAAAACGTTCAGAATTTATATTCATTAACTCTAATATTTTTTGTGCTATAATACTTTCTTTATACCGAATTGCCCCTAAAAGAGATACAACAAACAAAGTATTAATGGCATCTTCGGTTAATTCAGTAGTTTCTATTATTTTCCCATAATATTGAGCAAATATATCTGTGGCATTGCTTATCGCCAAATAACCACTGTCAATGGATATTTTACCCGCTAAAATTGCTAATCTAATATTTCCCTTTGCAATCTGTGTTATTCTTTGCAAATAATCTTCATTAATGATTCCAAGATTTTCTTTTAAAATATCTTTAATTTCTTCATCCTTTAAAACTTTAATGACTATTTCTTGTGGGATTACATACTGACGAACAATACTTTCCACTCTATGTTTTGCATAATCTCGTACCGTCATTACTATTTTAATATCATTATTAGATATGGCAGTCACATAATTAAGTATGTATTCTAAACTGGTTGTTTGATTAGCATCATCAATAAATAAAATATATTTTCTTTCATCAGTTGTATAATATTGTATATCATTATAAAGCAATTCCCCATTATTTTTCACACATAAAACATTCCAACCTTCAACTTCAAATTGCTTGCATACTTCTAAAACAAGTCTAGTTTTTCCTGCTCCTGACGCCCCCGTTACTAATGTAATTTTTGAAGAACAAAGTGCCGAATATAATTGCTCATTTTCTTGCTCTCTATAATGTAAATCCATATCAAGCGGAGCATTCATTCCATTTTTATCATATACTTTAATAAATTCATCTCTTGAAAATATTTGATGTGTATCAACTTGAATATGTAAATATTCTGCCGCTAAAAATGGAAAGTTTACAAGTAAGTCATGAGAAATAGTGCTTAATCCTATCATTTCAATATCAATTCCTGATATCATACTTTTTAACTCTTCTTGTTGTTCCACATGAATATTTGTAGAAGAGAATGCGCAAATAATCTTTTTTATTTTATTTTCATCAATTTTTAATTTATCTTTATTAAAGCAAGACAAAATATCTTTTTTCATTTTTCCAAAAGCTTCTGTTCCTACTGTACCATACATAATTAAAATATACTTTCCATCATCTTCAACCACAAATGAATCCGGCGTTCCCTTAGTAGTCTTATTCGTTCCATCTTGTACCCCTAAGGTTTGTATATTTGTAAATTTATACTTTTTATATAAATATGCATCAAATAATTTTTGAAAACTTCCACCTTCCAATTCTTTAATTGCATTTTGGATAATATTAATTTTACTCATGTAAAATCCCTCCAGTATATTTTTACCCGATAATTTTATTATTTCTATAATCACTACATAATCATCTAAATCTTCCGATTCAAAATTTTCCTCTTATTTATGCTCCTTACATGGTGTTAACACCATGTCCCAAATATCATTAAGGAAATACAACCCTTACTCGCATTCGCACTTATTTATTCAATATCATACTTTTCAACCCATTCATACATTGCCCTAACTACTGGTCTTAACCCTTTTCCCATTTCTGACAAATAGTATTCTACCTTTGGCGGCACCTGTGGATATTCCTTACGAATAATGAGTCCATCTTTCTCCAACTCTTTTAATTGATTTGTCAGCATTTTATGCGTAATTGGTGCAAGCAAGCGTTTCAATTCCCCATATCTCAACACTTCGTGAAACGCCAACATATATATTATTCTTAATTTCCATTTTCCACCAATCATTCCCACAATCGTTTCAAATCTTTCATATCCAAAATCTTGAAGATAACAAATTTCTCTTTTCATATACATACTCTCCCTTTTGATAGTATCGCACAAAAAAGTGCGTACTTTTCAAATTATATTATATGCTCTTATAATAAAAATTGAAAGGAAAAAAGAACATGAAAATTA
>CAJUOS010000097.1 GCA_910588075.1 uncultured Erysipelotrichaceae bacterium
CTTCTTTTTATCTAATTCAATAATTCCTATCTCTTATTTCTTTATTTCATAAATATAAATTTATATTCAATAAAAAAAAACATCCTTATTTATAAAAATGTCTTAAAAAATAATTTCAATCGTTCTTAAATAATCATTCCAAGAAAAAAGAATTTTATCATTATAACAATGATTTTCTTCTAAAAGTAAATATCCTAATTGTGAATTTTGTATTTCGTTCTTTATTTGTTGATAAAGTTGTTCATCTTGACATTTTATTTCAGCCACTCGTATTCGTTGTTTTAAAGCTCTTTGAATAGCATATGACAAGACACTTCTATCATATCTCTCCATATAACATCCCATATCTTTATAATATTCTTTTTGAAAATGAATTGTCTTTTCATAATATGAATCAGGTTGATAACATCTTAACATTTCATCACTATTCATTAAAAAGTAACTATAACAACAATGTGTTATTTCTTTTTCTTCAACATCACCCCAAGTTGGATCACTATAATAATAATCATTATCTAAAAGTACCATAATCCATGTATGAAGGTTTTCTTTTGATATATTATTTTTTGAAATACCTGATATATAGATTGCTTTTATTCCTACTTTTGTTAATAAATACTGATATGCTTTAGCATAACCAGCACATACTGATTCTTTATTTATGAAAACACTTATAATATTTTGATCATTTTTATTTTTTTGATAGCGAACTGTTTCAATTATATAATTATAAATGATTTTCATTTTATCTAAATCATTTGATTGTTGATTGGCTTCATGAATAATAGAATATGTTTGTTTTTCTATTTGTTGATTATATTTTTGAACTTCTTCTTTATGATATTGATAAAGTGGTTGAAACTCAATTTCATTTGTTTTTTGGATATATCGAAAAGAATTTTTTACATAAAAAAGAGAAGGATTATCCATTAAAATATACTGATATATTTTTTGAATTTGAGCAAGAGTCAAATCTCGAATTGCAATTTTTTCTTGGAAATTTTGAAAACATTTATATAAATCAAGATATATAGTTTGTTCGTGGTGATTTAGTTTTTGAAAATAGTATTGATAATTTTCTTGGTAAGAAAATGGTGTAAGTTGATTTAATAAAATTACTTTTTTACTTTTATAAAAATAAATAAAACCAATAACAATAAACAAAGACAATAATATAATAAGTTTTATACATCGACTTTTCATAATGATTTCTCCTTTTTATAAAAATTTCGACAATAAAAAAAGCCCTCGAATAAGGGGCAGTTTTTATAACACTTTTTGACCGTTATATGTTCCGCAATGTTTGCATACTCTATGAGATAACTTGTATTCTCCACATTCAGGACAAACAACTACAGCTGGTACAGTTAACTTATCATGTGTTCTTCTTTTATTTCTTCTTGTTTTTGAAACTCTTCTTTGTGGTACTGCCATAGGTACACCTCCTTATTCTTTATCCTTAAAATAATCTTTAAGTTTCGCAAGACGAGGATCTATATAATCTTCTTGTTCTTGCTCTATATCTTCTTCATTCAATACTTTCCAACCATTGCCTTTGGTTTTCAAAGTTGCGCCTTCTTTCACAATGCGCATAGGAACATCCATCATGATTTCTTGAAAGACTGCTGGTGTTAAATCAACAGTATCTCTTTTAACTTCTATAACATCTTCATCTTCTTTAGGCTTATAAAAAGCGAAAATAGCTGATGAATCAATTGTAAATGGATAGTCCACATTTTCTAAAGAAACGGCACATGGTAGAATCATTTGACCTTTAATTGTAAAATCAACATATAATTGACGATTTTTCATATCAAGACGTCCTAGTCCTTTAACATTGACATCCTTCAATCCATTGATTTGAGATAAATTATGAAACATTTCATCAGGAAATGTAAGTCCTTCATCAAAAGAAAAACGACCATCCTTTTGTTTCACAATCCATTGTA
>CAJUOS010000098.1 GCA_910588075.1 uncultured Erysipelotrichaceae bacterium
TGTTTCGTCACTGACAAGCCTCTGTCAGAAGACCGCTTCAAAATGAACATCGACGGCAAGTCCCCCACTTATGCCTTTGTAGCATTGAAATGGGGGACTTCCTTAATGAGGTTAAACTTCTTTATTCACTGTTATAAATAACTAAAAATAAATTTAAAAACTATAGCATTTCATTCATGGCTTATAAAAATAAATATAAAATTAGAATCTATACTCCAATACATCTAAAATATTTTCCATATCATCATCTGATAAAACATACTTTTTTTGTATTGGTTTAAGAATTTCATTTATACTTTCAAAATCTTTATTCCTTTTTTCAACAAAATCTTTAAAATTTACAATTCCACATTCATTTTTTAATGCAGACAAAACAGCTTTTTGGGCGGCTTCCATTAAAGAATCTTTATCCTTATCATTAAGAATGTCATCAAGATATGTAAGTAAATTATGTGAAATAAATTCCATATTTTTATCTATTTGTTGTTTTTCAATAGTTTCCTCATCAAAATCAAAGAGTAATTCATGGTCAATTTGATATATACCACATCTTTCCTCATTGGGCATTTGGTCTAACTTGATACAACGAATATAATAACCATCTTTATCCCATGTAAAAGGTAAATATCCATATTGGACAAGTATTGGGTTCCAAGCATCTTTTATCGCTTCAAAATGTTCTGAAAATGAATTTCGCCCAATTGGGTATTCAAAATAATGATAATAAACTGTAAGAAAAGCTTTTAAAGAAAGTGGAAGTTTTACAGCAATTTCATTTTCTAAATCTTCTATTTCTTTTTCACTGATTGAAGCTGGAACCAACTTCCATTTTTTCCATTCTTCTTTGGGGTTGGCATCATCACTCCACATCTCTTTTTCACTTATATCAAGAGGAAGCTTAATACTACATTCATCTTGAGAAAGCTTATAATAATACTGCTCAAAAAAATGCTTCATATATTGTTGATACTCTGTATATACCATAATCTATTTCCCTTCAATTATCTACTTAATTTTTAATAATAGGTCTTTTATTCCACAATAAAAAATTTATATTTTACAATAAAGTTACTTATTTTACACTATTTTGCATTATTTTGTATAATGAACCATTTTGTATAATTTTCCATAAACTATCCTTTATAAATTATCTCAATTTATAAAAAGTTTCATTATTTTTTATTACTACTTATATATTCGTTTCATTATTGAAAAAATTTTACCACTTCTGACAGTTCTCGTCTTTTAGGCGCCACAGGCAATGTTTCAGCTTTGCCAACCGCAATTACTGCAACAACTTCTTCATTCTGTGAAATATTAAATATCTCTCTTAACTTTTCGCCATCTCTAATTCCCATTATTAATGTTCCATATCCCATCTGTGCTGCCTTTAAAACAAAGTTTTCATTAGATAGTCCTAAATCATAACAACCCCATCCTTGTCCTACTTCATTTACAGGTTGTCCCCCATTATCAAAACCTGCTATATTCTTTTTAAATGTTGTTACAACCAATGCACCTGCATTCAAAGAATTTCTTTGATTAAATTCTGGCAAGCATTCCATAACCATCTTTATATAATCTTGTGATAAAGAAACATAATATCTAGCTGTCTCTGAATTTTTCCACGATGGTGCCATCAGTGCAGCTTCAACCATCTGTTCTATTTCTCTTTTTTCAATAGGTTCTGTTTCCTTATAATTTCTGATACTTCTACGCTGATTAATTACATCATCAAAATTCATTATATTTTCTCCTTAAAATTTTTATCATATTTCTAAACTAAGAATATTTCTATTTTTTAACCTCATCAAGGAAGTCCCCCACTTCAATGCTGCAAAGGCATAAGTGGGAGTGGGGACTTGCGTTACGATAGTAGCTATAAGGTTAGGGTGTCAAACACCCAAGC
>CAJUOS010000099.1 GCA_910588075.1 uncultured Erysipelotrichaceae bacterium
ATGATAAAAGATCCTTTGGAATTGCAATCTTTACAATTGTGGTCTTATTTTTTGTAACTTTTCATAAGAAACACTCATTACTATCCACAAAAATTTAACTACTATATTTTTCTTTTAATCTTTTAAAAGCTGCAAATGAACGTTTTATCATTTCTTCATCAACACAATAAGAAATTCTTACATAACCAGGACAGCCAAAGCCTGTTGCTGGCACTAATAATAGGTCTTCCTCCTTCGCTTTATTACAAAATGCCTCATCACTTTCCTCTAATGCCTTTACAAACATATAGAAAGCACCTGATGGCTTAAAACATTCATATCCTAATTGAGTCAATCCATCATATAAAATATCACGATTTTTCTTATAAATATTAATATCACCTGTTTGCCCTATACATTTAACAATAACTTTTTGGAACATACTTGGCGCACACACATAGCCTAATGCTCTTCCAGCTCCTGCAACAGCCGCATATAAACGCTTGCTTTCCACCACTTCATCTGGAACTAATACAAAGCCAATTCTTTCACCTGGAAGTGATAAAGACTTACTATATGAATAACATACTATTGTATTATCATAATATTTTGTAATATATGGAACACAAACCCCATCATATACAATTTCTCTATATGGCTCATCACTTATAATAAATATGTCATGTCCTATTTCTTTTGATTTTTTCTTTAATAAATTAGAAAGTTTAACAATTGTATCTTCACTATATACAGCCCCTGATGGATTATTTGGTGAATTTATAATGATTGCTTTTGTATTTACATTAATAATCTTTTCAAGCTCTTCAAAACAAATTTGAAATTCCTTTGTATCAGGTGGTACCATCTTAAATTTTGCACCTGCTGATGTTACAAACACTGAATATTCAGGAAAAAATGGTGCAATTGCAATAACCTCATCTTCTGGAGATACCATTAATGCTCTTAAAACAATGCTAAGAGAAGCTGCCGCTCCAACTGTTATATAAAAATTATCTGCCTTAAAATTTGTCATATATGTATCATTTAAATAATTTGCTATTGCTTGTCTAGTTTGCAAATCTCCTTGTGCAGATGTATATCCATGTAAAGAAATAGAATCTAATTCTTTTATAAGTTCTATTATTGTTTCATTAACACAATTTGGAGCAGGAACTGTAGGATTTCCAAGACTAAAATCATATACATTCTCAGCACCAACTTCTTGAACCCTCATTTTTCCATATTCAAATAAGTCTCGAATGACAGACCTTTTACTTCCCAATTCATACATTTTATCTGATATAAGCATAAAAATCTCCTTTTTTCTTTTAAATTTATATAATTAATCTCATCAAATAAACTTTCTATTTTTTATATAAAATTAGACTTATCTGTTTTAGCAAAAATATAAACTTCTGCTAAAATACTATGAAAAGCAATGAGACTACAAAGTATTAAAACAGATTATAAATATCTATTTTATTGAAAAATTTGTTTAAACACTTTCTTTATATATTTTATAGCGATTTTTTCTAAAGGTCAATTATTGTACTCAATATTTTGAAACTTTTTGAATATTTAGTTTATTTATATTTTTAAAATATAAATACTTTATTAATAATTGTTTCACGTGAAACAATTATTAAACATATGTTCTTTTTATTGTTTTATAAATATCATTTCATTATTATAAATATATAAATAAAGTTATATTGTTATTAAATTTAATATTTATTTTTTGAACTGAGTTCACTTTTCACTTTACTAATTAATTTAAAATTTATCTTTCTATTTTATTATTCCAATCTAGTTTTTGAACTGAGTTCACTTTTTTCTT
>CAJUOS010000100.1 GCA_910588075.1 uncultured Erysipelotrichaceae bacterium
TCAAGAAAGATAAGAATAAATCCTTCATTTTTAGAAGGGATAATTCTTATTATGAGAAGTTGAATGGAATAGAACGTTGTATAGACGATGAAATACCGTTTGATATTCCTGATTCATGGGAATGGATTAGATTGGGTGAAATATTTCAACATAATACAGGTAAAGCTCTAAATTCATCTAATAAGAGTGGTAGATTATTAAAATATATAACAACATCTAATCTATATTGGAATAAATTTGAATTAGATAATTTAAAGGAAATGTACTTTAAAGAAAATGAAATAGAAAAATATACTGTTAAAAAACATGATTTGCTAGTGTGTGAAGGAGGAGATGTCGGAAGATCAGCCATATGGTATTTTGATAATCAAATCTGCTTTCAAAACCATATTCATAGACTTAGACCATATAAAACTATTTGTATTGATTTTTTTTATTACATATTATATTTATTTAAATACTTAGGCTTATTAAATGGTAAAGGAATTGGGATAAAAGGATTGTCTTCCAATGTAATACATCAAATTTTACTTCCTATACCAGCTATTAATGAACAATATTTAATTGTAGATAAGATAAAATTATTACTTAATTTATTTAAATAATAAATATATAATCCTCTTTGGTCAAAGGAGGATTTTTTTATGATAAATGACTTTAAAAAATATTTAGAAAAAACAAGTTTTTCTAATAATACTATTGAATCATATTTATTTGCAGTAAAGCAATTTTATGAACAATATGATTCTGTAACACAAAAAAATTTAAAACAGTATAAAATATGGTTAATTGAAAACTACAAACCTAAAACAGTAAATTTAAGGCTTAGAGCTATTAACTGTTATCTTGAAAGTGTAAAAAAAGATAATCTTAAATTACCATTTGTAAAAGTTCAGCAAAAAACATTTTTAGAAAATGTGATTAGCCAAGCAGACTATACATATTTTAAAAACTCATTATTAAAAGATAATGAGTTAGAATGGTATTTTGTCATTAGATTTTTAGCAGCAACTGGTGCACGTGTTAGTGAGCTTGTACAAATAAAAGCAGAACATATAGATTTAGGTTATTTAGATTTGTACTCAAAAGGTGGTAAATTAAGAAGAATTTACATTCCAAAACAATTAAAAGAAGAAGCTACAGTTTGGTTAAAAAGTAAAAATCTTTCAAGTGGTTTTATTTTCTTAAATAAATATGGGAAACAAATAACTACTAGAGGAATTTCTGGACAATTAAAAAAATTAGCTAAAAAATATGAAATTAACACTACTGTAGTTTATCCTCATTCATTTAGACATAGATTTGCTAAAAACTTCTTAGAAAGATGTAACGACATAGCTTTTTTAGCTGATTTAATGGGACATGAAAGTATAGAAACTACAAGAATATATTTAAGAAAAACAGCTACTGAGCAACAAGAGTTAGTTGATAAAATTATTGATTGGTAAAAAATAAAAAGGCATTTCCTTAATAATGGATTTGCCTATTTTAATATATCTTCTATTATTTTTATTCTTTTAATTATTTTAAATTGCTCATATTTAGGTGGACCCTGAGCTAAATATTTTTTTACATTTTTCATGTTTAAATTACCTTTAGATGCCTTTTTTTATATGTATTTTCTTTCGCAACTTGTACTCC
>CAJUOS010000101.1 GCA_910588075.1 uncultured Erysipelotrichaceae bacterium
AAAGGTAGCTGATTGTCTGTTAAGATAATCGCTACCTAAAGGTAAACAATATTCAGTTTTCATATCATTTGTCTGTTTTACTCCGACAAACTGAAAGTTTCTTCTCTATTAGCAGTTATATTTTATTCCTGCATAAATCAGCAACGCCAATCCCACAACAAATCCCAATGCAAAAGCGATAAAACTTATTCATTATATATTTTCATATATTCATTCCAGCATCTTTTTAAAAATGGGACACAAATTATGTCATTTCGATACCCCAATGTTTTATCAAATATCATTTCATATACAATTATTTCTTTCATTTATGTTTCTCCTAAAAATCAAGTTACTCATAATCAGCTTATCCCCCATATAACATGGTTCTAGTACCATGTATTTCTTGTCACTAAAGAAATATTGGACGTATTGAACTGGGCTTTATCCAACTCATATAAAAACGTATTAATTAAAATTGGATTACCATTTTTATCATTTTTATATGATTGATTATCAAGCTTACTTATACGTTGAAATCCTAATCTTTCTAAAAGCCTCCATGATGATACATTCTGCACATCACAATCTCCATAAATTACACTAATACCAACTGACTCAAATAGATAATGAACAAGTGCATTACTTGCTTCTGTTGCATAACCCTGTCCGCAATATCTAGGATTAAAATCATAATCTATACAATAATGCCCTTCATCATCTATCCTATAACCAACACTTCCTATAACTTTCTGCTTTACTTTTAATTCAGCAACAAGACGATTATCCATATCTTTCCACTCAACAATAATGTTTCTTACCTGTTCTTCTGACATTGGATAAAAATCTTCAAATTTGCTGACTTCTTCATCGGAAAAATATTTTAAAATATCCTCAAAATCTGTCACTTTATAATTTCTCAAAAGTAATCTATTAGTTTCTATAGTTATCATCTAACCTCATTCCTTTTTCTATTCTTACTATGGGTATCTTCCATGTACTTTAATGCTTCGTATGGCTTATCCATCGTTGCTTCATATGGCTATTCCCTCATTCTTGCTATCTCCTTAATATCGTTTTCAGTCACGGTTCGCAATATTAAATCATTTGTTTTAATTTCCATTAGCCATTTATCTCACTATCTACAATAACTTTTATTTCATCAACTATTTGCTGAACACTTTTATTATCTGTATTGATAACATAATCGCCTTCATATGGTTTTAAATGTAGCCAGAAAAAAGAACATTCATTTGCATCTCCACGCTTTTTATGACGTTCACGCAAAGTTTCCTCTGAACAGGTCAGGGTAATACCAATAACAGAATAATGTTTTGCCGTTATATCTTTTAGTATCGCTTCACGAATTGTTTTATCCACAACAACCACCGACGAAAAAAAGACATAATCAAAACTAGAGTTTAAATATGTAGATAATGAGAATGACATTGTTTTATCACCATTTCTCAACCTCGGATCATCAACCGAAAACGGATTGACACACCATGCCCAATCGCCATCAAAATAAGCACTGTTTTCATAAGAAGTAAAAAGTTTCTGTGTCACCGTTGTTTTCCCCACACACGGAGAGCCTGCTATAATAATCAATTTTTGTTTTGACATCTATATTTCTCCCATCAATCATTTGAAA
>CAJUOS010000102.1 GCA_910588075.1 uncultured Erysipelotrichaceae bacterium
AAAAATTACAGGTATACTGTTAGATGTAAATAAATGAGTTTACATCTAATTTTTTTGGTTGTAAAATTATTTACATTAGAATTTAAGTTAGAACAACAAATTACAGAGGTCATAGAATCTAACAAATTGACAGTTCAACTTTTATTCCTATTATTAATTTAGTTTTAGATAGTGAGGGCATCGACTCTATATAACAAGCCTGATGAAATAATAGTAGAGGTAAAAGACTTAAGTTCAAAAAGAAAGTAGGTGAATAATTTTGAAAACAGTATTAAGTGTAGATGTTGCTAAAAATAAAAGTATGATAATGCTTATGAATAGTGATGGAGAGATACTTATTGATACAAAAGAAATACAACATAACTTAGAAGATTTTGATAAAGTAAAAGAACAAATAAATGAAATCAATCCACAAAATCTAACAGTATTTATGGAATCAACAGGTACATATCATTTGCCAGTAGAAAGATATTTTAAGGAAAATGGTTTTAATACTCTAGTTATCAATAGTTTAACAACAAAAAATAATTATGATACTATTAGAAAAACTAAAACTGATAAAGAAGATTGTTACAGATTAGCGAAGTTATTTTTTGTAAATGAAGTAGAATATCACGATTTATCTAAAAAGGATTTATACGCTAATTTAAAAGCAATGACAAGACAATACTTTTATTTACTCCAGAATAATGTTAGCTGTAAAAATAGATACAAGAGATTAATAAATATATGCTTTCCAGAGCTAGAAAAAATCTTTAAATCAACAAGAATTTATGATGATACAGCGTTGAACTTTATTAAAGAATTTCCACATGCAGAAATAGTGAAAGAAAAGCGAATTGATGCTTTGTATAACAATTTGTACAAGACTAATGGAAGAAATTTAAACTTTTATAAAAGACTAGCAGAAACAATAAAAACAGCTTCAGCTAATTCCTTTCCTGGAGTTGATAAAGAACATGAAGATACTAAAAATCTTTCAGATATGGCTAAAATAGTGCAAAACAATAATAATATTATAAATGAATTAAGGGATAAAATGATAGAAACAGCAAAACAATCGCCATATTATGAAATAATAAATTCATTTTATGGAATAGGCGGAATATTGACAGCAGAAATACTTGGAGAATTAGGAGATATAACAAGGTTCAATAGTCCAAAAGAAATAATAGCATTTTGTGGACTTGACCCAACAATAAAGCAGTCTGGGAAAAGTATAAATGTGAAAGGAGCAATATCAAAAAGAGGAAATAAATATGCACGATATATATTATTTAATTGTAGTCAAATGGTAGTAAAACTAGGTGCTTCAAATTATCCAGAACATCCAGTATATATTTATTACCAAAGTAAAAAAGCAGAAGGCAAACACTATTACGAAAGCCTAACTGCTTGTTCTACAAAAATTCTAAGAATGTTATATTCTATGTGCAAAAATAATAAACAATTCTTAGAAAACTAATCATAATTGAATTTTATCATAAAAGAAGTGAAAAAGATACAATTTTTTTAAAAATATATCATTTTCGCTTGTTTGCCATACAAAAAAATAATATAATAAATTTACCAAAAAAGTCTTGACAAAGATTAGATAGTCAATTTTG
>CAJUOS010000103.1 GCA_910588075.1 uncultured Erysipelotrichaceae bacterium
TGACAAAAATATCAGGCACATTATTCACCATTATATACGCAATGCTGTACTAGATATTTGCTTGCTGTAATTCTTGCCGGAACGATATATAAGCGCCAACTTCGCCCTTCTTTACGAAACATGCCACGGGGTATTAGACCCCAAAGGAATAGAAAATAGACAGGTGTTTTTTATGCACTTATAAACATCACCTACGCAAAATAACTATTTTTTCATATTACATATTTTTCCTATCTTGTTTAAGTAATTAGTAGCAATATTTTTCCAGCTGTGCGGTTGATACTTCAAGGATCATCCAACCACACAGCTAAATATTTTTTTGCAAAATAGTAATATTTTAATCATACTTTTATAGTTTATTCAGATTAGGCGCTTATGAACAATCACTTTTTCATAATAAGAAAATTATCGTACCTTCCCTGGTTTATCCAGGTTAGACATTTACGAACAATTTCATGGGCAGATGGCAAAATTCTCGTATCGTACTTTTCTGGTTTATCCAGATTCGGCACTTGGAAACAATTTTTTGCGCAAAACAGAAATATTTTCCAACTTTGCGGTTAGATTCTCCAAGGAGTATCCAGCCCACTTATCTATTCGCAAAAATTGTGCTGACGCACTTATACGTCTACTAGTGCAGCCGCTTTTTGTTTTAGTTTTGTTTAATATACATTTTTATAAAACTCATAAATATTATATATATTATTATATAGCAGCTTTATACCATTGCGCATCATAAGAATGTTTCACGTGAAACATTTTAGATTTATTTGAACGGATAATTGGTAGAGTAACATAAATTTATACCTACTTGTAGTTTTTGAAGTATATTTCAACATTGCCACTGCATCAAGAATCTTATAACACTAATAGAAATTGAAATGTAATTATTTAAATATATCATCTTTATTCTACTTATTACTAATGAATAACTATTTTTATGAGTGACAATGTATTATTCTTTTTAAAAATACTACACCACATTTTATAATTTTTTTTAGATCATACTAATTTAAACTAACTTTTAATTCTCATATTTTAGATAAATTTCTAATACAAATACATTTTTTATAATTAATTCTTAATATAATATTGACCCAAATAAATCACAAATACATAATACTAAAATTTTAACATTTTGCGCTGGATATAATATTGTTTGTATATGCATAATTCAAATAAACCACCTCAATGCAAACATGTGTTGTATTCTATCCTTTTTTTAGAACACTGCAGGCAAAAGTAATTAGTTCCTCGAAGAACTGAACCACTACCAGCAAAAGCCGGTAGATTCGGTTTACTGCTGAAGTAGCCTAAAGTTGTCGCCACTTTACTTATTTCCCTTTCTACTTAACTTATCTCAAAGTTGTCCGTTTTTATTTTCTCTTGTAAATCTTGATTTTAGATATATTCTTTGATAATTTCATCTGTCACATTCCCACTACTTACTTCAAAGTATCCTCTTGCCCACAAATGCTGCCCCCAGAATTCTTTGTTCAATTCTTT